>SXVE01000470.1 GCA_005790265.1 Acidobacteriota bacterium
ATTCGCTTTTCAGCTCGCGGAAAAACGAAAAATCGAGATAAAGTTTTTCGTCGCCCGGACAATACAACGGACCGGTTGACGAACCGGCGGTGCCGCAGGCTGACTGCACTTGGTCGGAAAACAAAACCAGCTTCGGTTCGCGGTAACGCACGCGCGACTGCTGCGGCAGAATTTTATTCCACACGTCTTCGGTGCTGCCGAGCACGGAAGCCGCGAATTTTCGTTGATCGTCGTTCGCCTGCGGGTTATTCGGCGATTGCGGCTGTTGCTGCTGCTGCTGAACTTGCGGCGAACCGCCGCCCGTCACTTCATTGAAAAGATTTAACGCCTCGTTGCCGCCGCACAAATAAATTACCAGCGATAAAAGCAAAACGCCGATGCCGCCGCCGCCGAGCGCTATTCCTTTGCCGCCCATTCCGCGCTGATCTTCGATATTCGAGCTTTCTCTTCCTCTTAACATTAATTTTATTTCCCCCTTTTTGATTTTTGAATTCTAACATTTTTGCCGGTCGCCGCGAAAACTTTTATGCTGAAAATATGAATCTCGAAGAATGGCGAAAAAGCGGAGCTTATTTCAACTACCGGAATTATAAAATTTTTTATCGCTTTGAAAAACCGGCGAGCGAAGCGCTCGTCTGTCTGCACGGTTTTCCTTCTTCAGCGTACGATTATCACAAAATTTACCCGCGTCTCGCCGCCGAATTTTCCGTTTTGAATTTCGATTTGATCGGCTACGGATTTTCCGCCAAACCGACCGATTTCGATTACACGACTTTTCAGCAAGCCGACGTTTTGCAGAATTTGGTCGAGCAATTAAACATTAAAAAACTGCACGTTCTGGCGCACGATTACGGCAACACTTTGACGCTCGAATTGCTGGCGCGCGCCGCTGAAAATCGTTTGAGTTTTACGATTGAAACGATTTGTTTTTTAAACGGCGCGCTTTTTCCCGAAACGCATCGTCCGATTTTGGCGCAGAAGCTTTTAATCAGTCCGCTCGGATTTCTGTTCGCCAAATTCATCGGCGACGCCCAATTCAAACGAAGTCTCGCGTCGGTTTTCGGCGAAAAAACACAGCCGAACGCCGCCGAATTAAATGATTTCGTTGAAGTTTTCAAATACAACGACGGCAAACGCATTACGCACAAACTGATTCGCTATATGACGGAGCGCGAAAAATATCGCGAACGCTGGCTGACCGCGCTGCAAACGATGAATCAGCCGTTTCGTTTTATCAACGGTCTCGCCGACAAAGTTTCCGGTGCGCATTTGGTCGCCAGATTTCGCCAGCTCGTTCCGCATCAAACCGATATCATCGAACTGGAAAACATCGGACATTATCCGCATTTTGAAATTCCCGAAACGGTTGCGGACAAATACCTCGAATTTCGCCGCAAATTATCAAGCGAGAACGCCCGAAAACAAGCGTAAAATCGCTTGCCGAACAAGAGGTTGTCTGGCGTAAATTATTGTTTCCGGAATATTAAAATTAATTTTGAAAAAAAAGAGCGGCGGATTTTGCGGCATCGCCACCTGTGTTATTAAATCGAAAAACTTCTTTTACCCGCAAAACCTTGACAGATGCGGACTTAGGCGATTATTATCTTTCTGAACACTTCAAACAACGCTTTTCTTTCAACATTTTATAGGAGGAAAATTTATGATCAAGCTCGATATTGTCAACGAAGTTGCCGACAAAACGGGTGTGCCGAAACAGAAAGCCGAACAAGTCGTTGATTCGCTGTTTAATGCGATGAAAGACGCGCTCGCCGAAGGAAAACGAATCGAGCTGCGCGGATTCGGTGTTTTCGTTGTCAAACCGCGCAAACGCGGCGTCGGGCGCAATCCGCGCACCGGCACGGAAGTTCCGATTCCCGCCGGAAAAACCATCCGATTTAAGCCGGGCAAGGATTTGCAGGCGAAAGCCGTCAAGAAGTAAAATCATTTCAGTAAAAGTTTTTTCATTTTACAATCGTAAATCGCAAGTCTAAGCGCAGTAATCGCTTGTGGTTTGCGATTTATTGTTTTTACATTGCGATGCAGGACTTTAATTCGATTGCCAATCACATTTTCAACGAGCGCGACGCGATGCGTCCGACTTTCAGAACGTGGGTTAAACACGCCGCGCTTCTGCTGCTCACGATTTTTACGGCGACAATCGCCGGAATTCTTTATCCGTTCGGTTTAATTGATACTTTGCCGACCGATCCGGAACCGCAAACGTGGACGGAGATTTTTTACTTCATTTTATCGCTGCCGATGCGTTATCTTTCGCTTATTGCGGAAGCCATCAGCGCGCTCGCCGTCAACGCCGAATTCATTATTGACGGGCACAGTTTTTTCGCTTTGGAGTACGGCTTAAAATTTTCACTGTCCTTGCTCTTTATCTTGATTTGCCACGAAATGGGGCATTACGTCGCGTGTCGTCTCTACCGCGTTGACGCGACTTTGCCGTATTTTATTCCGACGCCGCCGCTGATCGGTCCCGCCGGAACTTTTGGGGCGTTTATCAAAATTCTGTCGCCGATGCCGTCGCGCCGCGCAACTTTCGACATTGGCGTCGCCGGACCGATTGCCGGATTCGTCGCGCTTTTGCCCGTCGCTTTTCTGGCTTTTTTGAATTTTCGGCAAGTTTCGCCCGCGTCGGCGCGCGCGCTCGAAAACAGCGGCGGAATTATTTTTTCCGATCCGCTGCTTTTGCAGATTTTCGCGCGCGTTTTTCAGATTGATTTGAGCATTCCGATGCTGCCGAATCCGTTTTATTTCGCCGCGTGGGTTGGACTTCTCGTAACGGCGCTGAATTTGATTCCGTCCGGTCAGCTCGACGGCGGACACGCGATTTACTCGATTTTCGGCGAGAGAATTCATCGCATCACGGGAAAAGTCGCGTTTGCGGCGATGACGATTTTTTCAATTGCGGGCTGGTTTCTTTACAGCAGTCCGAGCGGTTTTCTGTTCGCCGTGATTTTAGCCGTGATGATGCGCATTCGTCACCCGGAACCGCTCGACGACGCGCCGCTCGACGGCAAGCGAAAACTCGTCGCTCTGCTCGTTCTGCTGATATTCATACTTTGTTTTTTGCCGTTTCCGCTGCAAATAAAATAATTTAGCAGTTGAAACGTGAAAAGAGCGGCGAAACATTTCGCCGCTCTTTTGCTTTTGCGCTCTTTGTTAAAAATTATTCCGCCGTCTGCGGCAGCAAACCTTTGATTTCTCTGACCATTCGCTGAACTTCCTGCTGATCTTCGAGCGCGATCATGAAAAATTCGTAGCCGGTTTTGAAACAAACCAGACCGTTGCCGAAAAACCAAACTCCTTCGAGCAGCGGATTTCCTCCTAAAAGCCAATCAAGCGGCGCGCCGGTAATCGTTTTCGGGTTCAAAACGTTTGTCATCATCACCGCGCCCGACGCAAACGCGAACGAACCGAGCAGCGGCGCGCCGACGGTTTTGACGATGTCGCGTTCAAACCGAATTTTCTCCGCTTCGGCGGCGGACAGATCGCCGTTTTCAATGAGTTCTTCCTGCGCTTTCAAATAATCGTTGAATTGCTCGCCGAGCTTTTTGACCGACCACGCGGGCAGCGCCGAATTGAAAAGCCAGTGCGAGCTGATTCCCGTGAAAACCGCGCCGAGCGAAGCGCCGACCGCCATCGAAACGCCGGTTGTCGCCGCCTGCGCCGGATTTTCCGCAATCCATTCGCCGGTTTTTTTGACGGTTTGAAAAGTCGAATCAAATGCGCGCGTCCAGTTTGCGCCGAAATTAAAAGCTCTGGAGACAGTGTTCGCCGCCGATTCAAATCCGGTGCGCGTTTCTTCGTACATCGCGCCCGCGCGAACGCCTGCCGCGCCGATTACTTCGCCCGCTTTTCTGCCGACGGTTTTAATCGTTTTTTCGGCTTCGACGGCGGTTTTGCCGAGCACGTCGGCGGCTTTTCCGCCCGCTTCTTCAGCCGCATCGCGCACGGGCGCGCTCGCCTCCCAAGCTTTTTTCGCCGTTTCTCCGGCGGCTTTAACGGCTTGTTTGCCGACTTCGCTTTTTTCGGCTTCGGATTTGATTTTCTGCACGTTTTCCCGCAAAACTTCCGCGCCTTTCTGCGCCGATTCTTTCACCGCTTTCGCGCTTTCCTCGAGTTTTCCGGTCAAATCAAGCTGTTTATCAATTTCCTCGAATTTCTCTTTGGTTTCGCGCTGCCACTTTTCAAAACGTTCCTTGTAATCTGCCATTTTTGTCCTTTTTGAATGCTCAATTAAAGTTGATTTATCGTTCGTTTTTTATTACGTTTCTTCTATGGTTTTAGTTCGTTTCGATGCTTTTCGGCATCTTAATACTGTCTGATTATAACCGATAGTTTATTTTCCGACCGAAATTTTATGTGTTAATCTTGGAGTGTTTTTTTTATGCCTTTAGTGAAATGTCCGACGTGCGGCAGAAAAGTTGAGTATAACGACAACGAGTTTCGTCCGTTTTGCTCGGAAAGATGTAAATTGATTGATTTCGGCGCGTGGGCAGATGAAGAATACGCACTGCCGACGCAGGATACGGCTCTCTCGGAAGAAGATTTGGATCAAATCGAAAAAGTTCTAAAAGAAAAAGCGAATCTATGAATTTTTCAGCTTTATTTTTTCAAATCTCCGAAGGCGCCGGAATCGGTAGTGTGGGAGCAATCGGCATCGTGGCGGCGATTGCTTTCATTTTTATTTTCGCCGCCAGCGCTTTTTTCTCTTACGTGATGCTGCGCAAAACCGTCAAAATGGCGTTCCGAATGCTGATCGTCGCGCTGATTTTGTTAATCGGTTTGATCGGCAGCGTTTCTTTTTTGTGGTTCAGCTCCGGCGGCGATTCGGCGAAACCGCGTCCTGCCAATTCGCGCTCACGCTAAAATTTGAAAGAAAAAGAAGAATCTCACCATTAAATGTCCGACACCGAACAGCCGGTTAAATTCCGCGACCGCTACAAAAAACTTCCGCGCAACGTGCTCGCGCTCAGCGTTGTCAGTTTTCTCAACGATACTTCGAGCGAAATAATTTACCCGCTTTTGCCCGCTTTTTTAGCTTTAACATTGGGCGCGACGCCGTTTATCATCGGCTTGATCGAAGGTTTTGCCGAATCGCTGGCGGCGTTTCTCAAACTTTTTTCCGGATATTTAAGCGATAAGTTCGAGCGGCGCAAACTGCCGGTTTTTCTCGGCTATTCGCTCGCCAGCATTACGCGTCCGCTGCTTTCGTTCGTCACGACGTGGCAGCACGTTTTGTTTGTGCGCGTCAGCGACCGCATCGGAAAGGGAATTCGCGGCGCGCCGCGCGATGCTCTGCTTGCCGAAAGCGTGCCGCCCGAACGACGCGGTTTCGCCTTCGGTTTTAATCGCGCCGCCGACCATCTCGGCGCGGTTCTCGGTCCGATCTGCGGTTTCATTCTGCTTTCCTTTTTCGCGAGCAACGCTGAAAATCCGACGGCGCAGGAATATCAAAAAGTTTTTCTGTTCGCGTCCGTGCCGGTCGCCCTCGGACTTTTCGTGATTGTTTTTTTCGTCAAAGAAAACCGGCGCGAAAAATCGTCGCACGAGGAAAATATCACGCCGATAAAGTTGTCGCTCAAAGAATTTGACGGCAATTTCAAACGATTTTTAATCGTCATCGCGCTGTTCACTTTATCGAATTCGACCGACGCATTTTTGCTTCTGCGCGCCGAACAAGCCGGAATCGCGCCCGCGCTTTTGCCGCTTTTGTGGATGGTTCTGCATTTGAGCAAAGTCTTTTTCTCGCTTGCCGGCGGTCATTGGTCGGACAAAATCGGAAGAAAACGGTTGATTTTCGCCGGTTGGATCGTTTACGCGCTCGTCTACGCCGGATTCGCCTTCGTTAACTCCGAATGGCAGGCGTGGGTTTTGTTTATCATTTACGGCGTTTATTTCGGTTTGACCGAAGGCGTGGAAAAAGCGCTCGTCGCCGATTTGGTCGAACCGGAAAAACGCGGAACGGCTTACGGCTTTTATAATCTGGCGTTCAGCATTACGGTTTTTCCCGCGTCACTGCTGTTCGGATTGTTCTGGGAGAATTTCGGCGCGCCGACCGCATTTTTAGTCAGCGCTTTTATTTCCATCGCGGCGGCGCTCTTGCTTTTAACCGTACATCCGAAACGAATTCAAATATAATTAAAAGCGCTTAAACTAATTCTCTACAAGATAAGATGAGCGAATTGCAAAACTAAGGTTTGCCCTGCTGTTTTTTGATTTGCACGATAAACGAACGAACGGCGCTCGCTTCGTTGCTGTCGGGAAAAATGCGCAGAAATTCTTCGTAGATTTTGACCGCTTCGTCATATTTTTTCATCTTTTCATAAACCAATCCGGTTAGCTGAAAGAGCACTTCCGCGTCCGGCGCGCCGGAAAGCTGCTTGATTCCTTTTTGCAGATAACCGACCGCTTCGCTGTAATTCGCATCCTCTTCGGCTAAATCGCCCGCGCTCGCTTCGGCTTTTTCTTTGTAAAGCAAGCCGAGACCGGTTAAGGCTTCCGGCTGAAAACCTTTTCCTTCAGTGACGGCGCGCTTAAATGCGGCGACGGCTTTTTCTTCATTGCCGAGTTCCTTATAAATTCTGCCTTCGACGGCTGACGCTTCAGCATAATTCAAACGCTGTTTGCGCGCCTGTTTAACGGCGTCGAGCGCTTCTTCCAAGTTTTGCGAATCGGACAAAACGCGCGCCAGCGCGAGATACGCTTCCGGATATTTCGGACGCGCTTTGATCGCTTGACGGTAAAGTTCGGCGGCTTTTTCGCGGTCGAGGACGAGCGTTCTCTCGGCTTCCTGAAAAGCGAGTTCAGCCGCATCGTTTGTTTTCGCCAGAGTGATTTTTACGTCGCCTTTCTGCGCCGGTAAAAGATTTTGGGTCGTTTCCTTAAAACCGTCGGCGCGCACGCGGATCGTGTGTTTTCCGGCGGACACGGTTTTGATGGTGAGCTTGCCGCTCTCGTCGGTTTTTCCGTATTTGACATCATCAATCCAAACGACGGATTGCGGTTCGGTCAAAATCGTTATCGTTCGCAATGCGCCGATTTGCTGTGCTGTCAGCGAAAATATGAAAGCAGGAGCGAAAACGAAAACAAATAAAATTAGAGTTATTTCTTTAAATGCGAATCGCTTTATTGATGTGTGTTTTAGTTTCATTTTTCTCCTCCAAAAGATTTACCAAGATATACAATCGCTGATTTTTTGCTTTTCGGCGATAAAAATTCGCCCGATTTAACTTTTTCTTAAAATATTTTCAAAGTATTTTCCCCGCATCAATTTGCCGGAATTTCAATCGTTCGCGGCATTCATCTAAACCGTTTCAGTTCGATAATACATAGACGAAACGTTTTTGCAGAGTTAATTTCAAGAAAGATTTTACCTCGCCCAATTCAAAGTTATGCTGCTTGATTGAGATTTTATTATAACCGCAGTTTGCAACGAAAGAGAAAAAGAGGCATCTTAGAGAAAGTAAATTCCTACTCTTTGCGCCGTATCAAAAGAATTTAAAAAGCGGCGCGCTCGTCAAAGGCGGTTATTTGGATAAGTTATAAAAGAGCAGGTTCGTAAACAAGAGACAGAAGTCGCTCAGTTCAATAATAAGAGAGAGCATCCGAAAACCGATTCTTCGTTGCCGACCGTTTTTCTGCGAAGGTAAAATTCGATTCGACGCTTCTAATAAGCAAAGACCCGCAGCAAAGTCGGGCACAAATAAAAACAGGAAAAGTTATGTCAACGAAATTATATGTCGGGAATTTGTCGTTCAATACAACGACGCAAGATTTAGAAGAAATGTTCGGCGCATCGGGCACGGTGCAGTCAGCCAATATTATTGAAGATCGGGAGACGGGACGCTCG
>SXVE01000471.1 GCA_005790265.1 Acidobacteriota bacterium
CGCGCTCGAAAAATACTACGAGGAAAAAAGCGGGGAAGAGTTAAAATTAAAACAAATCGTTGAAAAATATCTGATCGGGAGTGATGAAGCGGCAAATGTAACAATCGAACGGCTGCTGGACTTTTACGGGCGCGCTGTTTCAACTCTGATTAACGTGCTCGATCCGAATTTAATCGTTATCGGCGGCGGCGTCGGAAACGTGGATTTGCTTTATACGGAAGGGCGCGAGCGCGTCAAAAAATACGTTTTCAATCAAGGCGAATTAAAAACCGTCATCGCCAAACCGATTTTGGGCGACAGCGCGGGCGTTTTCGGTGCGGCATTGCTTTTCAAATAAAATAATAAAACGGCTGTGAATTATCAGGAATCCGTCGCATATCTCTACAGTCTCGGCAACGAAGTTTTGGCGATGAAACTCGGATTGGAAAACATTTCCAAACTGCTCGACGCGCTCGGCAATCCCGAAAAAAACTATCTAAAAGTGCAGATCGCCGGAACGAACGGCAAAGGTTCGACCGTCGCATTTCTCGAAGCGATATGCGTTGCGGCGGAAATTCGCGTCGGCGCGACGACTTCGCCGCATCTCGTTTCGGTGACGGAAAGAGTGCGCATCAACGGCGCGAAAATCAGCGAAAAAGAATTTGCCGGATATGCGACGCGCGTTAGAAAAACGAGCGAAAGTTTAGTCGAAATCGGCGAACTCGAAACCGCGCCGACTTATTTTGAACAAGTAACGGCGATCGCGCTGCTCGCGTTTGCCGAAGCAAAAATTGAATTGGCAATTCTCGAAACCGGACTCGGCGGACGTTTCGACGCAACGACCGCCGCGCGCGCCGAAATCGTCGCGCTGACGCCGATTGATTACGATCATCAAGCCATTTTAGGCGAAACTTTAGCGGAAATCGCGGCAGAGAAAGCGGCGATTATTCGTGCGAATACAAAAGTTGTCGTCGCGCCGCAAAAAAACGAAGCCGAAAAAGTGATTAACGGTAAATGCCGCGAAGTCGGAATCGAGCCGATTTATGCCTCAGAAAATTACAAGATAAAAACAGATTCGGAAATCCTTCCTAGTCTTTACGCGACGTTTCACACGCCGAATGATGACTACAAAAATGTAATGCCCTCGCTTTTGGGAAGGCATCAATTTCAAAATGCGGCGACAGCGATTGCAATCGCCGAAATTTTGCGAGAGTTTGATTTCTCGATTCCAAAATTCGCTATTATAAGCGGTTTAGAAAACGCAAAACACAAAGGGCGGCTCGAATTTTATCGCGGAATTTTATTCGATGGCGCTCACAATGTCGCGGGCGCAAAAGCCCTGCGCGAACATCTTGATGAATTTGTCAGGCAGCCGATTACGATGATTTTCGGTGCGATGCGCGACAAAGAATTGACGGAAATCGCCGCCGTACTTTTTCCGCGCGCCGCGCGATTAATTTTAACCGAACCGAAAAACGAACGTTCGATGAAAATCGAAGAGATTTTGAAATGCGTCCCGTCCGATTTTACCGGCGAAAAAGTTTATGCGGCAAAAACGGTCGAAGAAGCAATCGCGAAAGCGCGCGAGATTTCCGGCGGCGGTGAGCATTTGATTTTAGTAACCGGCTCGCTTTATCTCGTCGGCGAAGCGCAAGAAATTCTGCGAAACTCGTTCTGATTCGAGCGAAAGATTTTCGCGAAATTTGAGGGAGACAAAGATGAAAATAAAATTTTTAACATTTCTAACATTCGCATTTTTACTGTTTTCAATAACGGTTTCAGCGAGCGCGCAAACCGAAAAAGCGCAAGTTTTGGCGCGCTCAAAACAAGCCGTCAGCGCGCTGAAAAATAAAAATTTAACGGCGCTCGCGGCGCTCGTTCACCCGGCGAAAGGCGTGCGTTTTTCGCCGTACGGAAACGTTGATAAGGAGCGCGATTTGACGTTTCGGCGAAAAGACGTTTTGAAGCTAAATCGTTTGCCCGCTTATGTTTGGGGGCAAGCGGACGGCAGCGGCGACGATATTAAATTAAATTTCAGCGGCTATTACAAACGCTTCGTTTACGACCTGGATTTTGCGCGCGCGCCCGTTGTTTCCTATAACAAAATCGCCAAACACGGAAACACGATTGTCAATGTCGAAGCGGCATATCCAAACGCGCGCTTCGTTGAATATCATTTTCCCGGAACCAGAAAAAACGAGGAAATGGATTGGCGAAGCTTGCGTCTGGTTTTTGAAAAATCCGGCAAAGATTGGTTTCTCGTCGGCGTCAGCCACGATCAGTGGACGATTTGAGAAAGGCAAAAGTGAAAAGGTGAAAGGTAAAAAGCAAAAAACAAAACGAGCGAAGAAGCACATAAAGAAAGCGGTTTGAGATTTTCAAGCCGCTTTTTTGTTTTCGCGCGATGAAAAATCAAAAAATCGCGTTTATAATCTTAACGAATCTTAAATCTTAACTTTTGAATACTGGAACTTAAATCTATGCAGAAACTAGTTTTAATCAGACACGGCGAAAGCGAATGGAACAAGGAAAATCGGTTTACGGGTTGGAAAGACGTTGATCTTTCGGAAAAGGGAAAAGAAGAAGCGCACGCGGCGGGGAAATTGTTGAAAGAAGAAGGTTTCCGGTTTGACGAAGCGTATTCTTCGGTCTTAAAGCGCGCGATCAGAACGCTCTGGATTATTCTCGACGAGATGGATTTGATGTGGATTCCCGAAACGAAATCGTGGCTGCTCAACGAGCGTCATTACGGCGGTTTGCAGGGTTTGAACAAAGCCGAAACCGCTGCGCAATATGGCGAAGAACAAGTGATGATCTGGCGGCGCAGCTACGACACGCTGCCGACCGAACTGCTCGAAACCGACGAGCGCTGGCTCGGCAAAGACGCGCGTTACGCTTCGATTGACCCGACTAAATTTCCGAAAGCCGAAGCCTTGAAACAAACGGTCGAGCGCGTCGTGCCGTATTTTCAGCAGGAAATTTTCCCGAAAATTCAGGCGGGCAAAAAGTTAATTATCGCGGCGCACGGCAACAGTTTGCGCGCGCTCGTCAAATATCTCAACGCGATTTCGGACGAAGACATTATTCAATACAACGTGCCGACCGGCGTTCCGCTCGTTTTTGAATTCGACGATCAATTCAAACCGGTGAACAGTTATTTTCTCGGCGATCAGGAAGCGATCAAAGCCAAACAGGAAGCTGTCGCCAATCAAGGCAAAGCCAAATAACAGAACAACTTAAAAAATAAAAAGAGCGTGAATCGTCGAGGAGAGTTTTAGGACACACGGACGATTCACGCTTTTCATTTCGCGCGGGGCAATACGCAAAATGCCGATTTAAAAGCCGGGCATTCGCTGGCTGACATATTGTTTAATCGCCGTCAGCGCCTGATCGTCGCTGAAACCTTTGTTTCTGAGCTTGACGTATCTTCGGCGAACTTTGAAATTCATCCAGTCGAGATTCGGGTCGCCGCCGTATTTGCTGACGAAGGATTTATATTTATTTTTTATCATCAGCCAGTTTAAGCCCGACAGTTTCATATCAATTTGCTGAATTCCCATATTGACGCCGTTTGTAAACCACAGCTCGGCTTGAAACCAAGTGTTTTCGTCGGGCGACGCGGCGGTCGGGCAATGCTGTTTTAATTTGGCTTCGAGTTCGCGCCGAAATTTCTGCGTCCACCAAGTTTTAACGTCGAAGATTTCACTGATTCCCGCTCCGGGCGGCAGAACCGGCGCGGACGTTACGCCCGGCTGAAACGCGCGCTGCTGTCCGATGGTCGGATTAGCGTTGTAATCTGATTTGTGAATATGCGCCGACACCCAGTTATTGGTATCGTTCGACATCAATCCGGTTGCTAGATTGGTTGTGTCTTCGACAATTGTCTGAAAATTCGTCAAAATCGTGGTCGAATCAATCGCCAAAACCTGTCCCTGCGCATCGAAAGCGATGTTGCCGGTGTTCATATTGCTCAATCGGTCGCCTTTGCCGATCAGCGCGTCGGCGGCAAAAAGTTTGCCCAGATTGGTCATCAGCGTCTCATTTGTCAGGATTTTTTCTAATCCGCCGTTTTGTTTCGCGTATTCATCGGCTTTGTAAAAATCGCCGAGTTCCTGAATGCCTTTTTGCGTTTCCTGAATTAAAAGCGCGTCGGCGTGCTGATAATGATGAAAAACGGCTTGCCACCGAGCTTTGGTTGTCGCGTCGGTTTCCGAATTGCTGAACCGAAACAGCATATTGACCAGACTTTGCGCGTGAATCGTTGATCTTTTGATCGGTACGCTGTTCGGCGATTGCGCGCCGCCGATTTTTGACAAAATTCCTTCGGCAAATTTGGTCGGCGCGGCGGAACCTTGAATTGGTTTAATGACGAAAGCGGCATCTTTCGGTTCATAGTTGGCATACGATCCGTTGGCTGACTGCCAGCCGAGATTCTGCGTCCAAACATAAACGATTCCGACGGCGCCGCCGGATGACGGGCGGCAATATTTGATATCAGTGCTCCAACGCTTGTTCCATTTTTGTATATCGCTCGGTATTTTCGGCATTTCGTTTCTCCGTAATAAGTTTGGTAAAAATTTCAGCGCCACGCGATAAAAAATTTTGTAATTTCGTGGCTTCTTAAACTGTTAAATCGGAAATATTTCCTCAATCCGCTCAAAAAAAAATGAAAAAAATCAATTTATTTCATCAACCGGCGCATTTTTGGTATATTAACCTGAGTAAATCGGCTGTTCTCAATGACTCAAACCCCGAACATTACGAAGATCCTGCAAAATTGGAGCGGCGGCGACCGCGCGGCGCTTGATGCGCTGATTCCGCTTGTTCACGAAGAACTGCGGCGGCTCGCGCATCGCGCGCTGAATAAAAATATCAGCGGCGAAGATTTTCAAACGACCGCGCTCGTCAACGAAGCTTATCTGCGTCTGGTTGACGTGAAAAACGTTGACTGGCAGAATCGCGTGCATTTCTTTGCTGTCTCGGCGAATCTGATGCGCAACATTCTCGTTGATTTTGCGCGCCACCGGCTCAGTCAGAAACGCGGCGGCGCGGCGGCGCACGTCGAACTTGATGAAGCATTGAATTTTTCGCCGAACAAAAGCGATGATTTAATTCGGCTCGACGAAGCTCTCAATGAATTGGCAAAATTGAGCGAACGACAAAGCCGCGTCGTCGAACTGAAATTTTTCGGCGGTTTGACCGAAGACGAAATTACGGAAGTGATGAAAATTTCGGCGGCGACTGTGCGGCGCGATTGGCAGGTTGCGCGCGCGTGGCTGTATCGCGAGCTGGCGCGTCAATAAATTAAGAAAAAGACACATTTCGCTGTGCGTTTACGATTAACATATTGAGAAGTGATTTCATCAAGTGAAAATCGCCTGTGAACACACGAAAAAAGTGGAAAAGATCGCGTAATGGCGAGAGATTATTCGGAAACTAAAAAGAAATTTTACAGCAACATACGCTGATTCGAGAAAATAAAATTCAGACAAAAAGGTGTTTGAAAAATCTGCGAATGTTCGATTTCATCCGCGTCGAAAATTTCGTTTTGAGTTTTATACTGTCATTTACAAATAGTTTCACAACAATTCTTTCGTTTTATTCGCTGCTGAAATCAATCAGCGGTTTTTTGAATTCTGAAACGGATTTTTATAAGAAAAATGGATTCCGAGCGTTACCAAATAGTTTGCGATATTTTTGCCGAAGCCGCTGAACTTCCTTTGTCGGAGCGCGCAGATTTTCTCCGCGAACGCTGCGCGGACGATGAAAACTTGCGCCGCGAAGTCGAGTCGCTGCTCGCGTCCGATGCCGATTCCGGCGATTTTATTGATGCGCCCGCGCTCAAAGTCGCCGCCGAAATACTGGCTGACGAGCAAACCAACGACAAAATCGGGCGCGAAATCGGTCATTACAAAATCGTTTCGCTGCTTGGCGCGGGCGGAATGGGCGAAGTCTGGCTCGCCGAAGACGCGCGGCTCAAGCGGCAAATCGCGCTGAAACTTTTAAGCGCCGTGCACAACAAAGATTTTTTGCTGCGTTTCGAGCAGGAAGCGCACGCCGCATCCGCGCTCAATCATCCGAGCATCATCACGATTTTCGACATCGGCGAATCCGGCGGCTGGCAGTATATCGCGACCGAATATATTGACGGAAAAACTCTGCGCCAGTTGATTCGCGAAAAATCTCTGACCGCCGCCGAATCAATCGAAATCGCCGTGCAAATCAGCGCCGCACTCGCCGCCGCGCATTCCGCCGGAATCATTCACCGCGACATCAAACCGGAAAACATTATGATTCGCCGCGACGGGATCGTGAAAATTCTCGATTTCGGTCTGGCGCGATTCAGCGTCAAAAACACGTCAAATGCGGACGCGAAATACATCACGAAACCGGGAATGATAATGGGAACCGTCGCGTATATGTCGCCGGAACAGGCGCGCGGTTTGCCGGTTGACGACGCGACCGACATTTTTTCGCTCGGCATCGTTTTACACGAAATGCTCACGGGAAAACAGCCGTTTTCCGGCGAAAGCGATATCAGCACGCTGGCGGCGATTCTGGAACGCGAACCGGCGCAATTAAACGGCAATTTTCCCGAATCGCTGCGCCGCATCATTGCTCAATCGCTGGCGAAAAACCATCTCGACCGTCCGACCGCTGTTGAAATGCTGAACGAATTGCGCCAAGTTAAACGGCAAATCGAAAACACGACCGACGCTTTCAATCAGCACACGGCGGATAATTTGCACAATCTCGAAACCGTGCAGATGGAAGCATTTACCGGAGATCATAATAAAAAAACCGACGGGAAACTAAACGGAAAAAGCGAAGAATACGGATATGCGACGACCGATCCGCAGCGCCTCGTGACGACGGCAAATTCAGCGCCGAAAAAATCTTCGGCGGCAAGATATGTCGCCGCGCTCGGCGTTTTGCTAACGGCGGTTTTCAGCTTCGGTTTTTATCAGTTCTGGCAAAAAAATCACCAGCCCGCCGTGTTAAATGCCGCCGATAAACTGCTCGTCGCCGAATTTGAAAACAAAACGGGCGATGAGGAATTCGACAAAATTCTGCGCCAGCCGCTCGCCGTCGGACTCGCGCAGTCGCCGTTCGTCGCGCTCGTGCCGGACGGACAAATTCGCCAAACGCTCAAACAGATGGAAAAGCCGCCGGAAACCGTTCTGACCGCCGACGTCGCGCGCGAAATTTGCCAGCGGCGCAACGTCAAAGCGTTTTTGAAAGGTTCGATTGAAAATTACGGCGTCAAATATCTGTTGATTTTAGAAGCCTTTAACGCCGAAACCGGCGCGTCGGTCGCGCGCGAGGAAATCGAATCGGACGACAAAGAAACCGTTATTGACTCGCTCGACGAAGTGACCGATCAGATGCGCGAACGGCTCGGCGAATCGCTCGCTTCAATCGAAAAATTTGATGCGCCGCTCAAAACCTCGACGACTGCTTCGCTCGACGCGCTCAAACTTTATTCGGACGCGACGGCGGTTTTGTCGAACGGCAAAACCGAAGACGGAATCACTCTGCTCAAACAGGCAACCGAAATTGATCCGAATTACGCGAGCGCATACGCTTCGCTCGCCGCCGCTTACAGCAACGACGGACAGCTGACCGCCGCCAAAGAATACGCTGAAAAAGCGTTCGCCTTGCGTGACCGGATGACCGAGCGCGAGAAACAGAAAATCACGAGTTTTTATTACGTTTTCGTCACCGGCGAAATTGATAAAGACATCGAAAATCTGGAAGCGGCGAAACAGGCTTTTCCGCGCGAAACCGTGATTCCGCTTAATTTAGGCGCGAGTTACATCGAACTCGGCAAATTCGCCAAAGCCGAAGAAAACGCGCGCCGCGCGATTGAACTCGAACCGACTTTATTTTTTGCGTATTTAAATCTCGCGAAATATTTGAGCCGCCAAAGTCGTTTCGCCGAATCGAAAGCGGTTTTCGCGGACGCGATAAATCGCGGCTTCGATCACAAACAAATTAACAGCGGATTATTCACCGCCGCGCTCGTCGAAAATGACGAAGCCGCGATGCAGGAACAATTGAAAATTCTCGATGCGAAAGACAAAGCCGAAGCCTTGAAATTGCGCGGCGACGCGGCGATGTTCGCGGGAAAAGCGCGCGAATACGAAAAACTCGTCGCGCAGGCGGTCGCTGAAAACGAAAAAAACGCTCCGGACAAAGCCGCCGATTACGCGATTCAGGCGGCAACGAAACTCGCCGCCGCCGGTAAATGCGACAACGCGAAATCGTGGGCGAATCGTGCGCTCAAACTTGATCGCGGACAGCCGATCTTAACTGACGCGGCGCTCGCCTTCGCCGTTTGCGGCGGCGGCGAAACCGAATCATTAATCGCCGAAATCAAACAAAAATATCCGAAATATACAGTCGTCAATTCGCTCTGGCTGCCGATTATCCGCGCCGCGACCGAAATGAAGCTTGCGCCCGAACGCGCGCTCGAATCGCTCGAAATCAACCGCCAATTTGAAGGCGCAACTTACTTTTGGGACAATTTTCTGCGCGGAAATATTTATTTGCAGCTTAAACAGGACGCCGCCGCCGAAGCCGAATTTCGGAAAATCGCCGACAATCGCGGTTGGGCGGTTGCGTCGCCGTTTTACCCGCTCGCCGAGCTGAAACTCGCTGAAATCTACCGGCGGAAAAACGACCAGGCGAATGCGGAAAAATACGGCGAACAATTCCGAACTTTGTGGAAAAACGCCGACGCCGATTTGCTGCCGGCAAAAGAATTGGTCGCGCAAAAATAAGAACCGGTCGCGCATCGAAGCGGCGCGAAAAAATTACAATTCAAAACAACGAAATGGACAGCGTAAAGATAATTCTTTATGCTGTCTGTTTGTTTCGCCGCCGGATTTTCGCCGCCGCAGGATTTTATGCTCTGGAAAAAAATCGTCTTTTTCGCGCTGGTCATCGTTTGTTTGATGACTTCGCCGCCCGTCGCGCTTGCGCTCGGTTTGCTGCTCGCCTTTACCGTCGGCAATCCATATTCCGACGAATCAAAAAAAGCGACGCGCTACCTTTTGCAAACTTCGGTCGTACTGCTCGGTTTCGGAATGAATTTGACGGCGGTTGTCAAAGCGGGAAAGGACGGCGTTTTGTTTACGATTGCGACGATTTTTGGTACTTTGGTTCTGGGCTTTCTAATCGGTAAATTACTCAAAATAAACGACAAAATCTCCGCGCTCGTTTCATCGGGAACAGCGATTTGCGGCGGCAGCGCGATTGCGGCGGTCGCGCCCGCGATTGATGCCGATTCAGATGAAATTTCCGTGTCTCTGGGAACGATTTTCATCTTGAATTCTATCGCGCTGTTCGTTTTTCCGCTGATCGGACACAGTTTGAATTTGACGGAAAACCAATTCGGCGTGTGGGCGGCGATTGCGATTCACGACACTTCTTCGGTCGTCGGCGCGGCGGCGCGCTACGGCGACGAAGCGCTCAAAATCGCGACGACCGTCAAGCTGGCGCGCGCGCTGTGGATCGCGCCAATCGCGCTTGTTTTCGCGTGGATTTATCGCGCGAAAGACGGCGGAAAAAAAGCGAAAATCGCCGTTCCGTGGTTTATTTTTCTTTTTTTGCTGGCGACCGTTTTGCGCACTTACGCGCCCGCAGCGATTGAGCCGAGCGTTTTCGACGCGATTGTTAATCTCGCCAAAGCCGGTTTGATCGTTACGCTGTTTTTGATCGGCGCGCAATTGTCGCCGCAAACGCTGCGTCAGGTCGGCGTCAAACCGCTGATTCAGGGAATTCTGCTGTGGATTGTCATTTCAATCGTTGCGCTTTTTGCCGTGTGGAAAATTTTGTAAATCGAAAACTAAAACAACCGCCAAAAAGAGAAAAGACGCGCAAGGTAAGATTTCTCAGATTGTAATCTGTAAATATCATCTTGCGCGTCTTTCCTTACTTCGCGGTTACATCGAGCGTTTATTTACTGCGGATCGAGCACGATTTTGCGCCACGTGTCTTTTTCCGTGTTGAAATTGCTGTAGCCGTTCGGCGCTTCGCTCAGTTTGAGGCGGTGCGAAATGACGAATGTCGGATCGAGTTTGCCTTCTTCAATCGCCGAAAGCAGCGGTTTCATATATTTCATCATATTCGTCTGTCCCATTTTGAACGTTAAGCCTTTGCCGAACGCCGCGCCCATCGGAAATTTATCAAGAAATCCGCCGTAGACGCCCGGAATCGAAACTGTTCCGCCTTTGCGGCAGCAGAAAATCGCCTGACGCAGCGCGTGCGGTCGGTCAGTCGCCAAAAATAACGACGCTTTCGCGTAATCGAGCAGCGAATCGGGCGAAGTGCCGTGCGATTCGAGCCCAACCGCGTCAATGCACGAATCGGGTCCGCGTCCGCCGGTGAATTCCTTTAACTTTTCGTGGACTCCCACATCATCGAAATTAATCGTTTCGACGTGATTATCCGGATTAAACTGTCTGGCTTCATTCAGCCGCGCATCGTAGTGATCAATCGCGATTACTTGCTCCGCGCCGAGCATAAACGCCGATTTAATGGCAAATTGTCCGACCGGACCGCAGCCCCAAACGGCAACCGTGTCGCCTTCCTGGATATTGCAGTTTTCCGCCGCTTGATAGCCGGTCGGGAAAATGTCCGACAGGAACAGAACTTTTTCGTCTTCGATATGATTCGGTACTTTGAGCGGACCGACATCGGCAAACGGAACGCGCACATATTCGGCTTGACCGCCGGCAAATCCGCCCATCATATGCGAATACCCGAACAGCGCCGACCCGGAATAACCGTACAAACCTTCGACAACTTCCGGTTTCGGATTGGAATTATCGCAAGCCGACCATAAATCGCGCTGACAGAAAAAACAATTTCCGCACGCGATGGTAA
>SXVE01000472.1 GCA_005790265.1 Acidobacteriota bacterium
ATTGCGAAACAAGTGCAGGAAATTTTTCCGAAAATGTATCTTGCTGGCGGACTTTCACAAGACAATGTTGCAAATGCAATTTTAAAGATTAAGCCTTTTGCAGTTGATTCTTGTAGTTGTTTGGAAATTGAGAAAGGAAGAAAAGACAAGCCAATATTAATTAACTTCATCCGCAATGTTTTATTTTCCAGAAGAGATGTTTTTAATGTAAATGAAGATTTATTCCATGTTTTGAAACTTTATCGTTATACACCATTTCTCTATTTACCGAAAAAATCAATAACGCAATTAATGACGTTTATTATTGGTTTTTTATATGCTTTAGATATTAATAAACTGAATGCTGAATATACGAAAATTGATAATACCTTTCATAAATTTGCCAATTATCTAGGAATCAATAGAGGAACGTTTATTCATCACAATTATACTTTCGCAACACATTTTTTGGAGGAAAGTAATAACGATGAAGAAAGAGCCTTTAATCTATTTTATGCAGCTTTTGAAGAGTTTAAGTTAGAAAAAGAAGATTTAAGCAATGAATAATTTATAAAATGTTTACTCGCGGCGTATATTTTCATACTATACAAAATATAGATGAAATCAATCGTTGAAAATTGCGAAGGCTTTGAATGGGATGACGGGAATTCAAATAAAAATTGGCATCTTCATCAGGTTACGGACGGCGAATGCGAAGATGTATTTTTCAATTTGCCAATAGTCATAGCATCGGACAAAAGCCATTCAAAAGCCGAAACCAGATTTTTCGCGCTCGGACGCACCGACGCTGATCGCTGGCTTTTTATCGCTTTTGCCGTGCGTAATAAATTAATTCGGGTAATTTCAGCCCGCGATATGACGAGAAGTGAAACGAGAAAATATGCCGAAAAAATTAAAAGAGATTCCGACATTTAACAGCGAAACGGAAGAACGCGAGTTTTGGGCGCAGGAAGATTCGACCGATTTTATAGATTGGAACTCGGCGGAAACGAAGATTTTGCCGAAATTGAAACCGACGACGCGGACGATTTCCTTAAGAATTTCCGAAGCGATGCTGGAAAAAATTCGTCTCGCCGCCAACAAGCGCGACGTTCCGTATCAATCGCTGATAAAAATGTTTTTGAAGGAACGACTCGATGAAGAATTTAAGATTTCGTAAATAATTTTAGATGAATAATTTTCAACCAGACGAGCGCGGATATTGGGGCGAATTCGGCGGGCGGTTTGTTCCCGAAACGCTGATGTCGCCGATTGAGGAATTGACGGAAGCGTATTTCGCCGTGCGCGATGATGCGAATTTTCAACGGGAATTTTTGCAATTATTGAAAGATTTTTCCGGTCGCCCGACGCCGCTTTTTCACGCAAAAAGATTGTCGGAAAAGTTCGGCGGCGCGCAGATTTATTTGAAGCGCGAGGAGTTGGGACACACCGGCTCGCACAAAATCAATAACGCGATTGGACAGATTTTGCTCGCTCGCAAAATGGGCAAACGGCGGATTATCGCGGAAACCGGCGCGGGACAGCACGGCGTGGCGACGGCAACGGTTTGCGCTTTATTCGGTTTAGAATGTGTCGTTTACATGGGAACCGAAGATATGCGGCGGCAGGAATTGAACGTGTTTCGGATGCGCCTGATGGGCGCGGAAGTGCGCGGCGTTGACGCGGGCGCGAAAACTCTGAAAGATGCGATTAACGAAGCGCTGCGCGATTGGGTGACGAATGTTGATTCGACTTATTATCTGCTCGGTTCGGCGCTCGGTCCGCATCCGTATCCACTGATGGTCAGGGATTTTCAATCGGTGATCGGCAAGGAAGCGCGCGAGCAAATTTTAGAGAAAAACGGCGAATTGCCAACCGCGCTCGTTGCGTGCGTCGGCGGCGGCTCGAATGCGATTGGACTTTTTCATCCGTTTTTAGGCGATGATTCAGTGCGAATGATCGGCGTGGAAGCGGGCGGCAAAGGAAACAACTTGGGCGAACACGCGGCGCGTTTTAATAAAGCGGGCGGCGGACGAATCGGCGTTTTGCAGGGAACGAAAAGTTATCTTTTGCAGAATGACGACGGGCAAATCGCGCTCACGCATTCGATTTCGGCGGGTTTAGATTACGCGTCGGTCGGACCGGAACACGCGTTTTTGCAGTCAATCGGGCGCGTCGAATACGCGATGGCAACCGACGGCGAGGCATTGGAAGCGTTTCAATTACTGTCCGAAACCGAAGGAATTATTCCCGCGCTCGAATCGTCGCACGCGATTGCGCATTTATTAAAACTTGCGCCGGAAATGTCTGCGTCGGAAACGATCATCTGCAATCTATCCGGTCGCGGCGATAAAGATGTCAGCCAGGTTCAGGAAATGCTGCGCGAAAACGGCGCATAGATTTTCGCTGAAATTAACAAATGCAATACATCGGAATTGACTTCGGCACATCGAATTCGCTGGCGTCGCTCGTGAAAAACAACAAAATCGAATTCGTCGAATATGCGGACGGCAGCATCAGCAATCCGACGATTATTTATTTTCCGGCAAAATCCAAACAAATTTCCATCGGCACCGAAGGCATCGAGCGTTATTTGACGAACCTCGAAGAAGGCGGCGCGGGCGGCAGATTGATGCTCAGCATCAAAACGCTTTTGCCCGACGCGAAATTCGATTACACTCTCGTCGCCGGTCACGGTCGGTGGAGCGCGGAAGATTTGGTCGCCGCGTTTTTGGCGAAACTAAAAACGCTGGCAGAAAAGCAGTTCGGCGAACCGTTTGACGGCGTGGTTTTGGGACGACCGGTTGATTTTTCCGAATTGGCGGTCGAACGTCTGGAAAACGCGGCACACTCTGCCGGATTTAAAGATGTGATTTTCTGGCTCGAACCGGTTGCGGCGGCGATGGCTTACGAACAGACGGCGACCGACGATGAATTGATCTGCGTGGTTGATCTCGGCGGCGGAACGAGCGACGTTTGCGTCATCGAAGTTTCGGCGGCGCGTTCAAATTCGCCGGATCGTTTGAACGACATCAAAGCCGTCGGCGGCATTCGCGAAGCGGGCGACGAACTCAGTTCAAAAATTGTCCAAAATAAACTCGCCGCGCGTTTTGGCGCCGGTTCGACGTTCAAATCTTTGGGGAAAACGCTGCCGTTTCCGGCGCACATCATTCATAAATTATCGAAATGGCACCGCATCAATTTGCTGAATAATCGCGACGACCGCGAAACGATTCATTCGATTCTGCCGTTTTCCAATCGCCCGGAAGATGTCAAAAGACTGCTCGGTTTGCTCGATCATCATTACGGCTACGAATTATTTCAGGCGATTGACACCGCCAAAAAACGGCTTTCGGAAAAAGATTCGGTCGCGATCAAATTCAGTCCGCTCGAATTGTCCGAACCTGTTTCGGTGCGGGAATTTGAAGCGATGATCGCGGAAACGGTCGGCAGAATCGAGCATTCAATCGGCGACGTGCTGGCAAAAGCGGGCGCGAAACCGGCGGACATCAAACGCGTGATTTTAACCGGCGGAACATCGCAAGTGCCGATGCTTAATCGTTCGGTCATCAAAATTTTCGGCGCAGAAAAAGTGCTGCGTCCCGATTATTTCAGCTCGGTGGCGACCGGTTTGGGTTACGTTGCGTCGAGATTTAACGGCGAGAAAAATTAGGTTTCAGGAAAAAAATGAATCGTATAACCGAAGAATTTAACAAATTAAAAACCGCAAAGCGCGGCGGATTCGTTCCGTTTATCGTCGCGGGCGATCCGGATTTGGCAACGACGAAGAATTTGATCGTCAAATTAGCCGAAAAAGGCGCGAGCGTAATCGAACTCGGTGTACCGTTTTCCGATCCGGTCGCGGATGGCGTAACGATTCAGGCTTCGGGCGAACGCGCTTTGCGCAACGCGATTTCGGTCGAAAAGATTTTGCAAATCGTTGATGAAGTGCGGCGGGAAAAATGCGAAACGCCGATTATTTTGTTTAGTTATTTCAATCCGATTTTGCAGTTCGGTTTGGAAAAATTCGCGTCGGAAGCTGCAAAATCGGGCGTTGACGGCATTTTGATTACCGATCTGGTGCCGGAAGAAGCGGGAGAATTTCGGCGAATTTTGGCGGAAAAAAATTTAGCGCTGATTATGCTCGCCGCGCCGACTTCGAGCGATGAACGATTGCGAAAAATCTGCGCGCAGGCGAGCGGTTTTGTTTACGCCGTTTCGCGCGCGGGCGTGACCGGAGCGCGAAACGAGACGAGTTCGGCGGCGGAAAATCTTGTTGCTCGATTAAGGAAATTTACCGATCTGCCAATTGCCGTCGGTTTCGGTATTTCGACGGCGGCGCAGGTTGCGGAAACCTGGAAATACGCGGACGCGGCGGTTGTCGGTTCGGCAATTGTCGCAGAAATGATGAAAATCGCCGCAAATCCAGATAAAGTTCCAAACGATTTCGTCGAACGAATTGGAGATTTCGCCGGAAATCTGTTGCCTGAGAATATCTCGACTTAATCGAAAATTAATCTACAAACTGTCACAAAAATACCGGTTCACCGCCGAAAATATTCTTATCAATTTCTCACTTTGTATTTTTGAGATGAATTATAGAAACATTCGAGGATTAATCGTTTTTCGCTTTGTCGTTTTCAAACATCAAATGTCTGTATTTTGTGTATAAAAACGAGATAATTAATAATAAAATGCCGAGCGAAACGAAAACGACGGTTTTGGAAATCGTGCCGAGTTCGGCGATGTCGTAGAAGAAAAGTTTGATTAATGTGGCGGCGAAAAGCACGATAGCGCCGACGCGCAGATGTTTTTTGCCCCGCGAAATTCCCAAAATAACAAGTCCGAGCGCGTAAATTCCCCAGAAAATGCTCAAACCGAGTTTGTACGATTC
>SXVE01000473.1 GCA_005790265.1 Acidobacteriota bacterium
GGAAATTTTCCGTCAGGCGCCGCCGATTCCGCGTGAGGTTGTCGCGACCGACGGCACGGTTCTGATTAAGGACGGCGAGGTTTCGAACGGGCAGAATGTCTGGCAGGCGATGGGCGGAATGCAGGTCGGCTCGATCTGGGGACACGGTTCATACGTCGCGCCAGACTGGACGGCGGATTATCTGCACCGCGAATCGCTGTTTATTTTAAACGAATGGTCGGACGGAAATTATGACAAACTGCCGAGCGCGGAACAGGCGGCGATGCGGCAACGGCTTCAGGATTTGATGCGGACGAACGCTTACGACGCGGCGACCGATTCGATAAAAGTTGACCCGATACGCGCCCGCGCGTTCGAGGACAATTTAAAACATTATTCGCAGATTTTCTCGCAGGGAAGCATCGAATACGCCATTCAGCGCGACGCGCAGAGCGATCCGGCAAAACTTCGCCAATTAAATTCGTTTTTCTTCTGGACGGCGTGGGCTTCCGCCGCCAATCGCCCGAACAATACGATTTCCTATACCAGCAACTTTCCGTCCGAGCCGCTCGTCGGCAACGTGCCGACATCGAGCGCAATCGTCTGGACGGGCGTGAGCGTGATTTTGCTGATTGCCGGCATCGGCGCGATGGTCTGGTTTTACGCCGGCTGGCACAAGGAAACCGACGGTAGAGACACGCCCGATTTCGATCCACTCGTCGGCGAGCCGATTACGCCTTCGCAAAAAGCGACCTTGAAATATTTTCTCGTCGTCACCTTGCTTTTTTTACTGCAAATCGTATTGGGGATCGTCACGGCGCATTACGGCGTGGAAGGCGGCGGTTTTTACGGCTTTCCCTTGCAGGATTATCTGCCGTATGTCGTTACCCGAACGTGGCACACGCAGCTCGGCATTTTCTGGATTGCGACGGCGTGGCTCGCCGCCGGACTTTTTATCGCGCCGTATGTCTGCGGGTATGAGCCGAAACACCAAAAACTCGGCGTGAACGTTTTGTTTCTCGCGCTGCTCGTCGTCGTTCTCGGTTCGATGGCTGGTCAATGGATGAGCGTGATGCATCTTTTGCCCGGCGATTTGTGGTTCTGGTTCGGTCATCAGGGTTACGAATACGTTGATTTGGGCAGAGTCTGGCAAGCCGCCTTGTTTGTCGGTTTATTGCTGTGGCTGTTTCTGATTGCCCGCACCGCGATTCCGGCATTGCGGCAGCGAGGCACGCCGAAATCTTTGACGATGCTTTATCTTTTGACGACGGCGGGCATCGCGCTGTTTTATTCGCCCGGACTTTTCTGGGGAATGCGCTCGCATTTGTCGGTCGTCGAATACTGGCGTTGGTGGGTCGTTCACCTTTGGGTCGAAGGCTATTTTGAAGTTTTCGCCACGGTCGTCATCGCGTTTCTATTTTCCAAGCTCGGCGTGATTCGCCCCGAACGCGCGGCGCAGGCGGCACTGCTGGCGGGCGCGATTTATTTGAGCGGCGGCATCATCGGAACGCTGCATCATCTTTATTTCGCCGGAACGCCGACCGTCGCCATCGCTTTCGGCGCGGTTTTTTCGGCATTGGAAATCGTGCCTTTGCTGCTCGTCGGCTACGAGGCGACGGAAAATCTGCGTCATTCAAAAGCGCGTCCGTGGCTCGCCAAATACAAATGGGTCGTCTATTTCTTCGTCGCCGTCGCTTTCTGGAATATGGTCGGCGCGGGAATTTTCGGTTTTATGATTAACCCGCCGATTGCGCTTTATTATATGCAGGGCTTGAACACGACCGCCGTCCACGCGCACGGCGCGCTTTACGGCGTTTACGGCACGCTCGGTTTGGGCTTGATGCTGTTCTGTCTGCGGGCGATGCGACCGGAAACGAAATGGAAGGAAAAAACGATCTGGTTCGCGTTTTGGGCAATCAATATCGGAATGCTTTTGGAAATTTTGCTGAGCCTTTTGCCGGTCGGTTTGATGCAGACTTATCAATCGGTTTCGGTCGGCTACTGGTCGGCGCGCTCGCCTGAATTTATGCAGACCGACTTGATGCAGACGCTGCGCTGGCTGCGAATGGTCGGCGACACGATTTTCGGCGTCGGCGCGCTGGTTTTCGTTTATTTCGCGCTCGATTTGATGTTCGTCAGAAAAAATCCGCGCGGCGAAACAATCGCCGATTTGGAAGCGGAAGCCGTTCACGAAGCGGCTTGATAAAAATTTCAGGAGTTAAAAATTATGTTAATTAACGAAACGAAAACGGTGCGCGAATTGGCAATCGAAAATCTGGCGGCGATTGGCGTGTTTGAAAATTTTAAGATTGATTTCTGCTGCGGCGGCGAAAGTTCGCTCGCCGAAGCGTGCCGCAACGCCGGAGTTGAAATCAATCGAGTTTCCGAGATGCTTGAACGCGCGGCGCAAAATTCCACTCAAAACATCGCGCCCGACGCGGATTTTAACGAATGGTCGCTCGCCGCGCTTGCCGATTACATCGTGCGGAAACATCACAAATTTACGCGCGAGGAAAATGAAAAAATCACCGCGCTACTCGAAAAAACCTGCGCGGCGCACGGCGCGAATCACGCGGAATTATTAGAAATTCAGAAAATCTTCAGCGAGCTGCGGCTCGAAATCGAAAATCA
>SXVE01000474.1 GCA_005790265.1 Acidobacteriota bacterium
CCGATGAGCCGCGAAACCGTGTGCGGCTCGGCGTATTCGCTCATATCGTAGCGCAGAAATTCGATGCCAAGCTGTTCGGCTAATTGTTTTGAAAGCTCGGTTTTGCCGACGCCGGTCGGACCGGAAAACAAAAACGAACCGACCGGCTTGGATTCGTGTCCGAGCCCGGCGCGCGAAATCTGAATCGCGTCAACCACGCGATTGACCGCTTCGTCCTGACCGAAAATCACCTGCTTTAAATCTTCTTTTAAGGTTTTGAGCTGCTCTTTTTCGTCGGCGACAACGGTTTTCGGCGGAATTTTCGCCATTCGCGCGACCGTATTTTCGACCATCGCGACGGACATTTGCTGCGGGCGATTTTCCGCCGGAACGAGCTTCATCGCCGCGCCGACTTCGTCAATCACGTCAATCGCTTTGTCCGGCAAAAATCGGTCGTTGATATATTTTCCGGCGAGTTCCGACGCGACTTTTAGCGATTCGTCCGAATATTTCACCGCGTGATGCGCTTCGTAAAAACGCTTTAAGCCTTTCAAGATTTCGTAAGTTTCCTCAATCGTCGGCTCGTAAATTTCGATTTTCTGAAAACGCCGCGCCAGCGCGCGGTCGCGTTCAAACGCGGCTTTGTATTCGGTGTAAGTTGTCGAACCGATGCAGCGCAAATCACCCGCCGCGAGCGCCGGTTTCAAAATATTCGATGCGTCCATCGAACCGCCGGAAACCGCGCCTGCACCGACGATAGTGTGAATTTCGTCAATAAAAAGAATCGCGTTTTCTTCTTTCTGCAAATCTTTGATAATCGCTTTGAAACGCTGCTCAAAATCGCCGCGATAACGAGTTCCCGCTAAAACCGCGCCCATATCGAGCGCAAAAACTTTCGCTCCGATTAAAACTTCCGGCACATTTCCTTCTGAAATTTTCAGCGCCAAACCTTCGGCAAGCGCCGTTTTTCCGACGCCTGGTTCGCCGACGTAAAGCGGATTGTTTTTCTTGCGGCGACACAAAACCTGAATCGTGCGTTCGATTTCCGCCGCACGTCCGATGATCGGATCAATTTCTCCGGCGGCGGCTTTGGCGACGAGTTCGACGGTAAACGCTTCGAGCGGTTTTTTCTTTTTCGGCTTGGCGCGTTCTTCGGCAAACTGCTCGTCTTCCCCGTCTTCCGCAGTTGAATTGAGATTGAGCGAGCTGTCCACTTTGGAAATTCCGTGCGCGATAAAATTGAGCACGTCGAGCCGCGTTATTCCCTGTTGCTGCAACAAATAAACAGCGTAACTCTGCTCGGCTTGATAAAGCGCGGCGAGAATATTTCCGCCGTCAACGGATTTTTGTCCGCTGCCTTCCGCCTGCAAAATCGCGTGCTGAATCGTGGATTGAAAAGTCGCCGTCAATTCGGGCATCATTTGATTTCCGTTCGGCATTTTTTCGAGCACGTCGCCGAAATAGTCTTCGAGCGATTTAGCGATTTCTTCGATACGCGCGCCGCAGTTAAACAAAATATCGCGCGCCGCCGTGTCTTCGAGCAGCGCGTAAAGAAGATGTTCGAGCGTGACGTATTCGTGTTTGTGTTTGACGGCTTCATCAACCGCGTAACTTAATGTTTCTTCTAATTCTCTGGTTAACATATTTCAAAACAACTTTGATGATTACTCCGCCGAATAAGTTCCGAATTTATTCTTCCTCTTCGACCGTGCAAAGCAGCGGATATTCGTTGGCGCGCGATAAATTCATCGCTTTTTCGGCTTTCATGTTCGCCACTTCAAACGAGTAAATTCCGGCGACGCCCGCGCCTTCGTTGTGCACTTTCAGCATAATCGAAAACGCTTCGCTGTCCGAACGCTTGAAAACGTGCTGAAGAATAAAAACCACAAATTCCATCGTCGTGTAGTCATCGTTATGCAAAATGACTTTAAAAAGTTTCGGCTTCTCAAGCCGCGTCTCGCTTTCGGTCAGCACCTCACCGTCTTGTTCAATATCAGGAAATTCGGACATAGCTTTCAGAGTAAGCAGTAAACGGTAAGCGGTGAGCAGTAAAATAAATTCAGTGCGATTTCTCTGCTCACTGCTTGCCGCTCACTGCTTACTATATCTTATTCACCTCGAAATAAGTTTTAATCGCGTTGTATTTGCTCGAATTTTCCAGAATATCGAAAACTTCGGCGAAATTTTCCAAGCCTTCGATTTTGTGCGTCATCATTCGCGCGAGCCAGCCGGAATACATCGCTTCGCAGAGCGCCAGATCTTTGACGCCCATTTCAAAATGTTCGCGATTGGCATTGACCGTGCCGACCATCGCGCGATTGCCGAGCACGAATTGCTGATTGATTTTGTCGGACGGAACGGCATCGGTTTTTCGTTCGCCGCCGGTTACGCTCGACAAAATGAGAATTCCGTTTTCGTTGAGCGATTGCATCGCATCGAAAATGATCGGCGAAAATCCGGTGCACTCGAAAATCAAATCGTATTCGCCGTATTTTTTCGCCGAATCAATAATGGAAAGTTCTTCGGTCGAATCGTAAGTCGCGCCGATTGCTTCGCACAATTCGGCGTTTAAATAACCGGCGCGCGTTTGTTTGCCGAAACCGTGAACTTCGTAGCCGCGCATCCGCAGCGCCATTATCGTCAGCAATCCGACATTTCCCGTTCCCAAAACGGCGGCGGTTTTCGGCTGCCAAATATCAAGGCGTTTTTGAACGTCTTCGGCTTGTTTCAAACCTTTTTCGATGATCGAAAGCGGTTCGAGCAAAACGGCGATTTCGGCGATTTTGGCGGGAATCTTAACGAGAAAATCCGCGCTTTCAACGTAAAATTCCGCCATAAAACCGTGCAGACGCGAAATGCCGCGTTCCCAGTATTCAGCGTCGGTCGTAAAATCCTGCTGTCCGATTGTGTCGTAAATGCTGTGCCCAAACGGTCGGCGCACGGTCGCGACGACGAAATCGCCTTTTTGCAAATCCCTGACGTTTTCGCCCGTCTCCACAACGCGCCCGAAATTTTCGTGACCCAAAACCAAAAATTCGTAACCTTCCGGCGCGACGCCGTATTCCGCATTGTTAATCTCGCGATCAGTGCCGCACGCGCCGACGCGCAAAACTTCAACGAGAACGCCGCGCCCGTCTTTGATTTCATCAATTTTCGGCTGATTCATCTCAACCAGATGAACCGACTTTTCTTTTTTTGGAATAACTGCAACTGCTTTCATGATTTTATTTTGTGCTGCTTACTGTAACTTCCGCTCGCTTTAATCGCTGCCATAAATTCAAACCTAATACTTTTATGATACTTGTTTCGCTTAAATTCGGGTATTTACTTTGCGACTTTTCCCCGAATCGTCGTCTGCATATCAATATCTTCTTCCGGCGCGGAATATTCGCCGAGCTGCTGCAGGATTTTTCCGATTAAACCCGTCCAGCCGGTTTGATGACTCGCGCCGAGACCGCTGCCGTTGTCGCCGTGAAAATATTCGTAAAATAAAATGTGATCGCGCCAGTGTTCGTCGCGCTGAAACTTTTCCGCCGTGCCGTAGACCGCGCGGTTTCCTTCTTCGTCCTGCGTAAAAATGCGGCACAGACGCTTTTCGAGTTCCTGCGAAATTTCCCACAGCGTCATCTGATTGCCGGAGCCGGTCGGAAATTCGATTTTGAAATCGTCGCCGTAATAATAATCGAATTTTTGCAGACTTTCGATTAAAAGATAATTCATCGGAAACCAAATCGGACCGCGCCAGTTGGAATTTCCGCCGAACATTCCCGTGCGCGATTCGCCCGGTTCGTAAACGACTTGCTCGCTCGCGTCGTTAAAACTGAAAACATACGGATGCGCTTTGTAATGACGCGACAGCGAGCGAATGCCGTAATCGGACAAAAATTCGTTTTCCGCAAACATATAACGCAGAATTCGCTCCAGACGCTCGCGGTTGACAACCGCCAGAATGCGCCGATTTTCCTTGCCTTCCTTTTGCATACACGCAATGTCTTCGGTCAAATCAGGACGATTTTTGAGAAACCATTCGGTGCGCTTTCTGAATTCCGGTAAATCGTCGAGCCAGTTGGCTTCGACCGTTTCGACGGCGAAAAGCGGAATCAAACCGACCATCGAACGCAACCGCAGCGGAATATTGCGCTCGTTCGGCAGATGCAGCACGTCGTAATAAAAACCGTCGCGCTCGTGCCACAGTTCGGTGTTTTCCGCGCCGAGATTGTTCATCGCGTCGGAAACGTAAACGAAATGCTCGAAAAACTTGCTCGCCACGTCTTCATAAGCTTTGTTTTCTTTAGCGAGTTCGAGCGCAATCGCCAGCATATTCAGGCAATACATCGCCATCCACGAAGTTCCGTCCGATTGTTCGAGATGTCCGCCGTCCGGCAATTTCGCGCTGCGGTCGAAAACGCCGATATTGTCCAAACCGAGAAATCCGCCTTCAAAAACATTGTTGCCTTCAAAATCTTTGCGATTGACCCACCACGTAAAATTCAGCAGCAGTTTGTGAAAAACTTTTTCGAGAAATTCGCGGTCGGCAACGCCCGTGCGTTTCGCTTCGATTTTGTAAACGCGAAAAGCCGCCCACGCGTGAACCGGCGGATTGACATCGCCGAACGCCCATTCGTACGCGGGAATCTGCCCGTTCGGGTGCATATACCATTCGCGCAGCAGCAAAATGAGCTGCTTTTTAGCGAATTCGGAATCAACGAGCGCGAGCGAAATCGTGTGAAAAGCCAAATCCCACGCCGCATACCACGGATATTCCCATTTGTCGGGCATCGAGATTACTTCATCATTGTATAAATGCGTCCAATCGTCGTTGCGACCGCGCTTGCGTTCAACCGGCGGCGGCGAAAATGCCGCATCGCCGTCGAGCCACTGCTTGACCGCGTAATGATAAAACTGTTTCGACCAGAGCATTCCGGCGAGCGATTGCCGCATCACGCGTTTCTCGTCTTCGTTCAGATTTTTCGGCGTAATTCCCGCATAAAACTCATCGGCTTCGGCGCGGCGTTTTTGCATCGTTTGTTCGCAATCGGCGGCAAAATTTGAAAAGTCGAAATCGCGTTCTGCGTCGTCGCATTTTAAGCGCAGGTAGATCGCGCGGCTTTCGTGCGGCGGAACTTCGAGCACGTAATGCGCCGCGGCTTTCGTGCCGATTTCCGCCGGATTGACCGCCGCTTGGTCGCCGCCGACGACGTAATCGTTAATCGCATCTTTGGCGTATTTCGATTCGTTTTCGGAATTATAAAGTTTTTGGTAATTCGTTTCGTTTTCGCAGAAAAGCAGTTCGTCCGCATCCGCGCAGGCTAATTGATACGAGCCGAGATTTTTTTCTTTGATTTTAATCAGCCTGACGTTTTCCGCTTCCGCTTCTTCGGCGCGTTTCATTTCCGGCTTTTCCGCGTCGGGCGTCCAGCTCCACGTGTTGCGAAACCAGACGGTCGGCAAAAGATGAATCGTCGCCGCTTCGTCGCCGCGGTTTGCCGCCGTAATTTTAATGCAGATGTCGTCCGCGTCGGTTTTCGCGTATTCGATAAACACGTCCCAGTATTTATTTTCGTCGAAAATTCCCGTGTCGAGCAGTTCGTATTCCGTATCGTTTTTATTGCGCTTTTGATTTTCCGCCGTTAATTTTTCGTATGGAAATTCCGCCTGCGGGTATTTATAGAGAAATTTCATATACGAATGCGTCGGCGTATTGTCGAGATAAAAATAATACTCTTTTACATCTTCGCCGTGAACGCCGGTGTTGCCGCCGAGACCGAAAAACCGCTCTTTCAAAATCGGATCGCGCTCGTTCCACAAAGAAACGGCGAAACACAAATTCTGGCGGCGGTCGCAGATTCCGGCGATGCCGTCTTCGTTCCAGCGAAACGCTTTGTGTGCCGCGTGTTCAAACGGAAAATAATTCCACGCCGCGCCGTCTTTTGAATAATCTTCGCGCACGGTTCCCCACGCGCGCTCACTGACGTAACAGCCCCACAGCTTCCAATCTTTCGTGTGCGCGGACGCTTCGGCGAGTCGTTTCTCCTCCGCTTTTGACGAGTTTTCTTCCATAATTTTTTAATAAATGATGGCATATTTCGCCGCACAGCGTCTAGCCGTTTACTTTTTGCCGCAAAAAATAGTTAGACGGAAAATGTTTTTTCTGTTAGATTTCAATGAAAGTCAGACAGTTTTTCCCCGCGCCGACTCCGCACACGGAAATTTGAAAATTTGTTGCTGAAAAATCGGTTCGATTAAGCGTATTGATTTTTATTGTTAAACAAACTGAATCGCAGCGCCTTCGTCCGAACGAATATTTTCTGCCAATATTCGTTCGCCGGATTAAATGTGTATTTTGGAGTAAATCGTGCAATCGAGAAAATTAAAATATACCTCTGAAGAAGATTTGGAAACGGTTTTTTCCGTCGTCGGGCAAAAATTGACCGACGGTTTTTCCGCCGAAGCGGAGAAAATTCTCGTTCGCACGATTGAAAATTACGCGCATACGCCCGAAGCGTTCGCCAATCTCAAGCGGCTGCTATCTTTCACGCTCGAAACGCTCGGACGCTACGAAGAAGCGCTCGCCGCCGTCAAACCGTTTGAAGAAGAAAAAGCGCTGCTTGAATTGACGCTGAAAACGCAGCTCAAAGTTATCACGCAGCTCGCCATCGCCTACAATAATTTGTCCGATCATCCGAAAGCCGTAACGCTGCTCAAACGAACGCTGAAAAGAGCGCAGGAAAACGATTTGACCGAACTTTACGGCAGCATTTACATTGCGCTCGCGCGGGTTTACCGCAAGCTAAACGAATACACGATTTCGCGCGATCACGCCGAAAAAGCCTTGACCGCTTTTCGCGAAGAAGGAAACTGGCGCGGAATGGCGGAAAGCTATCAGGCAATCGCCACGTCGCATTATCAGGAAGGCAACAACGAAAAATCGCTCGAATATTTTCAACTCGCGGTAAAAATCGTCGGCGAACGTTCGGCGCCGTTTCTGCTCGGCAAAATTTACTCGGATATGTCCGGCGCTTTTTGCCTGCTTCATCGCCCGCAGGAAGGAATTAATTGTCTCGAAAAATCAATCGAATTTTTCAACCGCACCGATCATAAACTCAATTCCGTCATCGCTTACAACAATCTCGGAATGAACCTGATGCTTTTGGGCGATTGGGCGCGCGCCGAAAAAATGATGAAAAGCGCGCTCGATCTCGCTCTCGAAGCCAATCACGTTCACGTCGCCGGAATTTTGGATTCGCTCGGCGAGCTGAAACTCTTGCGCGGCGAACTCGGCGAAGCGAGAGAATTGCTCGAACAAGGCATTCAATTTGCTAAAGACCGCAAAAAAGATTGGTACGCCATTCACGCGATGCGCAATTTGGCGCGCTGTCTGCTCGCGCAGGAAAAACCCGCCGCCGCCGCCGCCAAAGCGCGCGAAACTATCGAAATGTGTCGCGATATGGGCGACAAACAAACCGTCAATACCGCCGGACTTGTTTTAGCCGAAGCGAGTTTGCTTGAAGGCGACCGCGCCGAGTACGAATTGCAGATGCAGCTCGTCGAAGAATCCTCGCCGCTGTCTGATTTTTTCGTGCTCGGAAGCGTGCAGCGCATTCGCGGTTTGGCGGCGCTTCAGGAAAACGATCAGGAATTAGCCGTTCATCATTTCAGCCGCAGTCTGACGATTTTTGAAGCGGCAAACGATTTGTATCACACGGCGCTCGCGCATTATTTGATCGGCGTCAATCTCGGCGTCAGCCACAGCGAGCGCGCCGTCAAACATTTGCTCAGCGCCGCCGAAACTTTCGGCAAACTCGGCGTTCATTTTCATTCGGACGCGGCGGTTAAAGCGGCGGAAAAGATAAAAACCAAAAAATCCGCGCCCGCTGCCGAAACGGAAAAAACGCGCTCGGTTTCGGTCGTTTCCCAGCTTTTGACCGTTCGCCTCGCCGAAGCGACGGCTTCGCGCGAATTGCTTTTTCGCGAGCTCGTCGCCGTGCTCAACCAGGAAAGCCGCGCCAAAAAATTAATCATCGCCGAACCGGATGAAAATAAAGTTCTGCGCCCGTTTATCGCGCACGGCTTCGCGCCGGAAGAAAGCGCGAATTTAATCGCCAAATTTCAGGAAGCGCAGTATCGCAACGATTGGAAAACGTTCGCTCAAACGAAAAATCTGGCGGCGCTGCCGCTGCGCGCGTCAAGTGCCGAACCAGCTTTTTTGCTTGTTTATCCCGCATCCGGCGCCGTTCTGAATGACGGAACTTCATTGCAGCCGCTGTTGCGCGTCGTCGAACTCGGAATGGACGTGATCGCGCTGCGCGAAAAAGACAAAACGCAGTTAATTGATCAGGAAGCGAATCCGTACACGTCGCAGAGTTTGATGTCCGGTTTTATTCATTCGAGTCCGGCGATGACGGCGCTCGTCGAAGAAGTTTATAAAATTCGCTCGTCGGACGTCACCGTTTTGGTCACGGGCGAATCGGGAACCGGAAAAGAACTCGTTTCACGCGCGATTCACACGATTTCCAATCGCAAAGACAAAATTTTCGTGCCGTTCAACTGCACCGCCGTTCCGAAAGAATTAGCCGAAGGTCATCTGTTCGGTTACAAAAAAGGCGCGTTTACCGGCGCGGTTTCCGATTCGCCGGGAATGATTCGCGCGGCGGACGGCGGAACTTTGTTTCTCGATGAAGTCGGCGATTTACCGATTGACGTGCAGCCGAAACTGCTTCGATTTTTGCAGGAAGGCGAAGTGCAGCCGATTGGCGAAAAACGCCCGATCAAAGTTGACGTGCGCATTATCGCCGCGACGAATATGCCTTTGGAAGAAAAAGTCGCCAACGGCAGTTTTCGCGAAGATTTGTATTATCGCCTCAACGTCATTCGCCTGCGCGTTCCGCCGCTCCGAGAACGCCGCTCGGAAATTCCGCCGATGGTCAGCTATTACATCAATCATTATTCGGCGCGATTCGGCAAGCGCGAAATCAACGTGATGCCGCAAACAGTTGATTTGTTAATGGTTTACAGTTGGGACGGAAACGTGCGCCAGCTGTGCAACGAAATTCAGCGCATCGTCGCGCGCGCCGAAGACGGCGAAATCATTACGCCCGATCATCTTTCGCCGGAATTAAAACGCGCCGCCAAACCGCTGGCGCCGTTCGTCGAAAATTCAAACGTGCGCTCGCTCAATTCCTATAATAACCAAAATCAAAATAACCAAAATTACGGCAATCGCAACTTAAACAACGGAGCGTTTAATAATTTCAGCGGCGACAATTCGGCGCTTTACAATGTTTCTTCAAACAACAATCACACGGTTTCTCCGTTTCCGCCGCCTGAGCCGCTGCCGAACCGCCGCGCCGACAATTTCGGTGCCGGAACGCTCGAAGAAGCGGTTTCGGAACTTGAAACGCAGATGATTAAAAGTTCGCTCGACCGCAACAGCTGGAATATTTCGCGCGTCGCCCGCGAACTCGGCTTAACGCGGCGCGGTTTATATATGAAAATGGCGCGCTACGGAATTGAAAAAGCAGCTTAAAAAACGGAAAACGGAAAATGGAAAATATAAGAAAGTCTTAATTAAGATAAGGTTGATTGTTTTTCAACAATTATCAATTATCAATTACCTGTTTTCCGTTTTCCATTCCCACACTGATTCCCATTAAAATAAAAAAGACCATCGCCACTTCTGCGTCGCCGAGATTGTAATGAACCAAGCCGCTCGTGAAAAATCCGACTGCGCCGCCGAAACAGCCGAGCGCGATTCCGTATTCCTTCCAACTGTTGTCATTTGAATTTTCGCCGTTTTCCGAATTTTGAATTTTGAATTTTGAATCTCGAATTTTCCGCCACAGAGTTCGCCCGTAAGCGCCCAAAATCCATAACCACAAAAGAAGCGCCGGAAAACCGCGTTCGACGACGAGTTGCAGCGGCGTCGAATGCAGATGACTTTGCGGCAATCGTCCGTCGTCAAACATTCGCCATTCTTTGGCGTAGCGTTTGATCGAATCCATTCCGACGCCGACCGTTAAATGACGCGCATTTTGCGTCCATAAATCGAAGCCTTCGCGGTAAACCGTTTGCCGGTATTTCGTCGAATCGTCTTTGCTGTCAAAAAATCCGACGTTGCGGCTCTGCTGCAAAAAAATCAGACCGCCAATCGCCAGCGGCGTGATTACCGCCGCCGCAATCAAAAGCATTTTTCGATTTCCGGTTAAAAAAACAATCACAGCGGCGGAAGTCAAAAACGCGGCTTGCGAAGCGCGCGTGACGTTTAAAAGCAGCGCGAGCGACATTAACGCGAGGCAGAGAAAGAGAATGAAAGAAGACGCGGAGACGCGGAGATGCGGAGATGCAGGCGTAAAAGATTTATCGGTTGCCCCTTCTTGTCTTTTCTCCGCGTCTCGTCTTTTCTCCGCGTCTCCGCGTTTCCGCAAAGACGCAATAAAAAGCCCGAAAGTTAAAGACGCGATCAGCTGCAAAACTTCGGCGTAAGTCGTCCAATGTCCGAAAAACCCTTGCGAACGCCAGTTGCGGCTGCGTTTCCAATCGGTAAAACCGAGCCGCTGCATCGCCGTCGCGCCGTCAAGTAAATCCGCGCGCCGAATCTGCACGGTCAAATAATAATCGGGACGATAAAACCGGATGCTTGCCGTTTCGCTTTGTTCGAGCGCGGCGACGACATCTTCGGGCTGGAGAATTTTCTTTTTGTTGATTTCAAGCAGCGCGTCGCCGTCTTTCAACACGATTTTTTCGTTGTTGTTTTCGACGTAAATCGCTTTTGTCAAAGGACTTTCGGGCACAACGCCGTGAATTTCCACGCCGCGACCGATCAATCGCTCAATCGGCATCCAGACGACGTTGAACAAACACGAAAAAACGAGCGCGCACCCGAGCAAAACGGCGGCGCGTTTGGCGCGCAAATTATTGACGACGAAATAAAAAATCAGAAAAAGCGCCGCGCCGCGCAGTTTATCAAAAGAAATGTCGGGCGCATACGAAAAAAAACAGGTGATGACCGACCAGATGAAAAACGCCCAGAGCGCGAAATCGAGCGGCGTTTTTGCCAACTTCGGGCGCGGTTTAACAAAAAACCGGATGAGCGTCGCGAGCATTCCGAGAATCCACGCCGTTTGCGTCGCGGCAATCGAATGCGGCGCCGACAAAATCATCAGCACGAGAAAAACGAACGCGATTCGTTCCAAATTGCGCGCGATTGAATTTTCCTGATTGATGGCGGCGATCAAATCGAACCGGCGAAGAATTGTCTGCATTGAAATAATTGAAAATGGAAAATGGATAATTGATAATAATTTGATTTTTAATTATCCATTATCAGTTATCAATTATCCATTATTTGATTATGAGCGAAGAAAACACGCAAACCGATTTGAGCGTTGCGGCGGAAATCAAACTTTATTACGACCTTTTCGTGCCCGAAAATCAACCGCAGCCCGCGCCGCTTTTATTGGCTGTTCACGGTTACGGCGCGCACAAACGCTATATGATGCGCGAAGCGAAACTAATCGCGCCCGACGATTTCGTGATCGCGGCGGTGCAGGCGCCGCATCAGCATTTTCGGCAAACCGAAAAAGGTTTTCGCGTCGGTTTCGGCTGGCTGACCGATTACAAATCGGAAGAATCCGTGCGCCTGCATCACGATTTTCTGCTTTCCGTCATTGAAAATCTCGCCGCGCAAAATCTGATTGACCGGCGAAAAATTTATCTTTACGGATTCTCGCAAGCCTGCGCCTTGAATTTTCGTTTCGCGCTGACACACCCGGAAATTTTGCGCGCCGTTTTTGCCGTTTGCGGCGGCGTTCCGTCGGATTTGGAAACGAACGAAATTTATCAGCCGTTCGCCGCCGAAACTTTTTATCTTTACGGCGACGACGATGAGTTTTATCCGCTCGAAAAATTTCAGAGCTACGACGCGCGCCTGCGCCGGATTCTGCCGCATTTCGAGTCGAAACAATATTTTGCCAAACACGAAATCAGCGCCGAAATGCGCGAAGATTTAAAACTTCGATTGCGGCGGGCGGCAGCTGAATAATTTGTTTAATTGATGATTTTTTGATCTCTGACTTCGACTCTGCCGTTTAATTCCGGCGGCGTAATCACTTGAAAAGTTTCTTCGCCCGCTTCGTTTTCGCTCAGTTCGGCGTGTAGTTTTTCAGCGCTGATGCCGCTTAAAAGCGATTGCGCTCCGAACAATTTAAACGACACTTTTTTAACGCCCGAACCGTTCTTCGCGCTTATCGTAAACGCTTTTTCGATTCGCTTTTCGCCGATCCGAAAAACGACGTTGACCGCCGTATCGAGCACGGTCGCTTTCGGATTCGAGAGATTGAGCGGAATTTGATTGACGGTAAAATCCGCCGTTCGATTTTCGAGATCAATCTTTTCCGTCGGCACAAAATCGAGCGATTTAATATAACCGGACGGACCGCGCACGCGCACTTTTTGCGGCAAAACGGCGACGCTGTAAATTTCCGCGTCGCTGCCGACCGCGCCTTCGGTTTCCGCCTTAACGGGAATTTCGCGCTCTTCGACCGTTTCGAGTTTGACGGCGATGCGGTTCGGCTGAATTTCTTCGAGCCGTACGCCGGTCGGCAGTTCGACGTTGACGTTTTCCGGCGTCAGCTGAACGATGATGTCGTCCGGTTTCTCGGTCGTCAAATCAAACGAAACAACGAGATTTTCCGTTCTGATTTGATCGAGCTTGCGTTTGTCGCCGGTAATAACGAGCGCAACTTCGGTCGCCGGCGAATTGGTGATTTCCATATTGCTCGAAACGCGCGGCTGCAAAGCGATGTTATTCAACCGCGTCGTAATCGGCGCGCGCAAACCGGAAACGCCGAGCCAGAGCGTCAGCGTGATAACGAGCGCAATCAGTTTGACGAGCCAATCTTCAAGAAAAATTTTGCGCAAAAAACGTTTGATAAACATTTGCTGCGGCTGATTGAGCGGAAATTTTTCTCGCGGAAAACTCATACGAATTCAAGATTTAAAGTTTAATATTCACCCGACCGTAATTTCGGTTTCGTCCGGTTTCATCGTTTTGGTCGGTTCGCGCTTTTTCTGTTCGACCGGAATGCTCATCGAATCGAGAAGAAGTTTGCGCAGCTGACTCGTATCCAAATTGCGCCGCACCGTGCCGTTTTCGACGAACGTAATCAGACCGGTTTCTTCGGAAACGACGACTGAAATCGCGTCGGAACCTTCGGTCACGCCGATGGCGGCGCGATGTCGCGTTCCGAGTTCGCGTGAAATGCTCGGATTTTTCGTCAGCGGCAAAAAAACGCTTGCCGCCGCAATTCGTTCGTGACGAATAATCACCGCGCCGTCGTGCAGCGGCGTTGACGGATTAAAAATCGTCACGAGCAAATCGTAACCGATGCGCGCATCGAGCGCGACGCCCGCGTCAATAAAATTTCTCAAACCGACATCGCGTTCGATGACGATCAGCGCGCCGACTTTTTCCGACGAAAGCGTCGTCGCCGCCAAAACTATTTCATCATAAACGCTCTCGCCCAAACTTCCCGATTGCCGGCGCCACGCGGGAAAACGCAGACGATTGCCGAAATAAATCAGCGCCTGCCGAATTTCCGATTGAAAAAGAACGATGATGGCAATCCCGATATAAACGACGGCGGAACGCAGAACGAATTCGAGCGTCGCCAATTCCTGCGCGACCGCCAGCCAGTATAAAAGAGCGAGAATCACCATTCCGACGACGGTCGGAACCGCTCGCGTGCCGCGCAGCAGCTTCAGCACGACGTAAACGATCACAAAAACAATCGCGATGTCGAGAAAATTTCGCATCGTATTGATTGTTGGAATGTAATCGTTGATCTGCATAAACAATTTCGGGTTTGAGATTTAGGATTTCCCTTATTTAATTTCTCAAATGATAAAACTTTCTTCTCAGTTTACCATCAATTTCTGATTTTGATTCGACCGCGCTGCATAAAACCGACGAGATTTCCGTGAGCGTCAATGACGCCGAGCGCGCCGATTCCGTTTGCGCGCATCAATTCTTTCGCGTCTTTCAAAAGCGCGTTCGCTTCAACGAAATAATCGGGTTTGATCGGGCGCATCACGCTCTGAATTTTCAGCGTCTGCCAATTCTCCGCCGGAATTTTTCGCACATCTTCGAGCAGCAAAACGCCGTAAAGCTGCCGATTTTCAGCGACCGGAAAAATCGTGTCCCGGTACAGCGGAAGAATGCGATCAACAAAATGCCGCACGTCCGTTTCCGGTTCGACGGAAATGGGAAGCTGCATTACTTCTTCGACGATTAACTTTTCGTATGCGCTGACTTCGCTCGTGATTTCGCGCGCCGCATCAAACAAAAATAAACCGATGAGCGCCGCCCAGAATCCGGTGAGAAACTCGCCGCGCACGAGCACGATAAAAAGTCCGAAAAAAACGAGCGCGGCGGCGATAACCTGCCCGCAGCGTCCGGTTAAAACGGTCGCTTCGTTCAAATCTCTGCCTTGCCGCCGCAGATACGCGCGCAGAAGTCTGCCGCCGTCGAGCGGATAACCGGGCAAAAGATTGAAAACCGCCAGCAGAAAATTCCACACGGCGAGAATAAACAACAGCATCGCCAGAATATTCAGCTCGAGCGAATTGGCGATTGCCATTACAACGACAAACGCAACGGCGAGCAGAAAACTTGCCGCCGGTCCGGCGAGAGCGATGCGAAATTCGGCGCGCCACGAATCGGGTTCGCGTTTCAAGCGCGGAAAACCGCCGAACGGGTAAAGCACGATTTCCAGAATGCTGACGCCTTCCATTCGCGCGACGAACGTATGCGCGTATTCGTGCAGAAAAATCGAACCGAACAAAACGAGCGTGGTCGCGAAACCGAGAAAAAAACTGGTCAAACCGTCGTCCACCAGCGAATTGATGCTGACGGCGGTCAGCCACGTCAAAAACGTCAGCACCAAAAACCAGCGGTATTCGATGCGCACCGGAACGTCCGCAATGTGCGCGAGCGGAAACTGCTGTTTGAGAAAAGCGAAATAAGGCATTTGCTAAATTTTATAGGTAAACCGCGAAACATAAAAGCAAAATAATAATTCCGCCGCGCGGCGAGTCGCTTATTGGCGTTCAAATTCAACATTCGCATTCCCAAATTTGTAATTTTGAAAATGCCTCAATAGAATTTACTAACTTGAGCGATGCCATTTACCGATAACAATTTTGCCAACGCCGTGATCGCCACCGCAATCGCCGGATTCGGCGCGACCACGCTCGGCGCCGTGCCGTCGTTTTTTCTGCGGCGGCTGAACGAGAGATTAAACAACAATCTGCTGAGTTTCGCGGCGGGCGTGATGCTCGCGGCAACCGTTTTCTCGCTGCTTCTGCCCGCCATCAATATAATGAAAGAGCGCGGCGACAGCGTTACGCGCGCCGTTTCGCAGACGATCATCGCGCTCTGCTGCGGCGGTTTTGCGATTTGGCTGATGGACAAATTGATTCCGCACGAGCATTTCGACAAACTGCACAAAGATTCGAGCAGCAGCCGGATGAAAAAAATCTGGCTTTTTGTCTTTGCCATTGCGATTCACAATTTTCCCGAAGGTTTGTCGGTCGGCGTCGCGGCGGCGAGCAATAATGTCGCGGTCGAACTCGGCGCGACTTTCGGCATTGCGCTGCAAAACATTCCCGAAGGTTTATCGGTCGCCATCGCGCTGCAATCGCAGGGTTACTCGAAAAAATACGCTTTCGGCGTTTCGGCGCTGACCGGCGTGGTGGAAATTTTCGGCGGCATTTTCGGCGCGGGCGTGCTCGTTATTTCCGCTGCCCTGTTGCCGTGGGCGCTCGCTTTCGCGGCGGGTTCGATGCTTTTCATCGTCAGCGACGAAATTATTCCCGAAACTCATCGTCCGGGATTGGAAAGCGGCGCGACGTTCGCGCTGTTTGTCGGCTTCGGATTAATGATGTTTCTCGACGCGGTTTTCGCGCAGTAGTTTCGGACGGCTACGAGCGGCGACAAACCGCATTTTTAATCGGATATCCGGTTGTAACGCAAAACTAAATTGGTCATTTTTCTTGAATTTTCTGTGTTACAATTGGGCAAATTACGGTTTCGCACGGAAAAGCATGTGCATCATTTCAGTTTTTTCGGCAAATTAAAAATCTTGGTTTTTCCGGTTATCAAAGTGAGCGGAGAAAAATGGAGACTAACGAGAAAAGTTTTATAAATCGTTTCGGCGTCGCGATTCTGGCGGCACTCACCGGTTTTTTAATTCGCTCGGCGTTGACACCGGTGCTCGGCTCGCACGTGCCGTTCAGCACGCTTTACCCGACGATTGTTTTTTCCGCGCTGTTCGGCGGTTTTTGGGCGGGAACGGTAACGACATTGCTCAGCGCGCTCGCCGCCGATTATTTTTTTGTCGGGTCAAGATATTCTTTTTCAACTACTTACGAAAGTCTCGTTCAAACTTTTATTTTCGCCGCAACCGGCATTTTAATCAGCTGGGTGGCGAGCGAGCGCGGGCGCATTCAGCTGCGGCTGCAAACGGTCGAAACCGAAGCCGCGCGCCAAAAGCGGGAAAACAAAGAAGCCTTGCGCGAAAGCGAAGAACGCGCACTTCTCGCCCAAAAATATGCGGGCATCGGCATCTGGGAATGGAATCCGGCAAACAACGAAGTTGACTGGTCGGAAGGAATCTTCAAGTTAATCGGCATCAGACCGCACAGCGTGAAACCCAGCCTTGAAACGTGGGAGAAACGAGTTTTTCCCGAAGATTTGGAACGCACTCATCAAAATGTTCTGCGCGCGATTGAAAACGGCGACAATGAAACTTATAACGAATTTCGCGTTAACGGCGACGACCGAAAAATGCGCTGGATCGCTTCGCAGGGACAAATAATCCGCGACGAAAAAAACCAGATCGTCAAAATGCGCGGCGTCAATTACGACATTACCGACCGCAAAGAAAGCGAGCTGCAAATAAAAAATCTCAATCAGGAACTCAACCGCCGCGTTCAGGAACTGCAAACCATTTTCGACATCGCGCCCGTCGGAATCGCTGTTGCGCAAGATGCCAGCTGCAACGTGATTACGGCAAATCCGGCGCTTGCCGAAATTCTCGGCGTAAAATCCGGCGATAATATTTCAATCAATTCGCAAAACGTTGAAGGAGTTCCGTATAAACATCTGAAAAACGGGCGCGAGTTGATGCCGGACGAACTGCCGATGCAGCGAGCCGTGCGCGAACGCAAAACCATCGTCGGCGAAGAAACGGATATTTTGCGCGCCGACGGAAAAACGGTGACGATTTACGGTTACGCCGCGCCGGTTTTTGACGAGCATCAAACGATTATCAGCTGCATTGCCGCTCACATTGACATTTCCGAACGGAAAAAAGACGAGCGCGAACGACAGCGGCAGCTCGCGACCGAGCAGCTGCTGCGGCGCGAAGCCGAAGAAGCCAATCGTTTGAAAGACGAGTTTCTCGCGACCGTTTCGCACGAATTGCGCACGCCGCTCAATGCTATTCTCGGCTGGGTTTCGATGCTGCGCGACGGCAGATTTCCCGAAGAAACGCAGATGCGCGCCCACGAAGCGATTGAGCGAAGCGCCAAATCGCAATCGCAGCTGATCGAGGATTTGCTCGACGTTTCGCGCATTATCAGCGGCAAGGTGCGGCTCGAAGTCGAACCGGTCGAACTTAATTCGATTATCGAAAACGCCGTCGAAACCGTGCGTCCCGCCGCCGATGCCAAAAACATCAAACTGCGCGCCGAAACCGGAACGGAGTCGAAATTCGTTTCCGGCGACGCCGACCGTTTGCAGCAAATCGTCTGGAATCTGCTCTCAAACGCCATCAAATTCACCGCGCGAAACGGAACCGTCGAAGTTCTGCTGCGCGACGCGGATTTTTATACGGAAATAACCGTCAAAGATTCAGGCAGAGGAATCAGCAAAGAATTTCTGCCGTTCGTTTTTGATCGTTTTCGGCAGGCTGACGGCTCGATTACCAGACATTTCACCGGACTCGGACTCGGACTCGCCATCGTGCGTCATTTGGTCGAACTGCACGGCGGAACGGTCAGCGCCGAAAGCGACGGCGAAGGAAAAGGCGCGGCTTTCACGGTCAAACTGCCAATCGCGACGCAGGCGGCAAACGCGGAAAATTTAGCGCCGATTGCCGTTCATCGTTCCGATTCCAACTATCCGGCGCTCGACGGCGTAAAAGTTCTTGTTGTTGACGACGAAGAAGATACGCGCGAAATTCTGAAAATGACTTTTGAAAAAAGCCGCGCCGCAGTGGAAATCGCCGCGTCCGTTTCGGAGGCGCTCGAAATTTTCAAAGAATGGCAGCCGCAAGTTATCGTTTCCGACGTTGGAATGCCGGACGAAGACGGGTATTCGTTGATGCGAAAAGTGCGCGAATGGGAACGGGAAAACCGGCACGAAACGCCGGTGCAGGCAATTGCGCTGACGGCTTACGCGCACGAAAAAGACCGCCGGAACGCGCTCGCCGCCGGTTTTCAGAAACATATCACCAAACCCGTCGAACCGGTCGAAGTGAGTTTGCTAATCGCCGACCTGCTGGTCAACGAAAAAACGCCGAACCCGGCATTCGACGAGCAAACGGTAAATTCCGCATAAATGGAAAATGTTTTAATAAACAAAAAGGAAGGCGAATTTGTCTAAAGTTCGCTTTCCTTTTTGCTTTTGAACAAGTTTTTCAACCGGTAAAAATTAACGGCGTCGCTTTTATCTGGTTTCCAGATTGTATTCGCGCAGACGGCGGTAAAGCGTGGACGACGAGATACCGAGCAATTCCGCTGTTTTTCCGCGATGCCAGCCGGTTTTTTCGAGCGCGCCGATGATTTGCTGCCGCTCGACATCGCGCAGATTCGCCGTCGAAGAAGCGTTTTGAAACGATGTCGGCGCATTGCCCTGCGGAGTGTTGTAACTGACGGAAACGCTCGGTTCGTTGGTTCTGTAAACCACTTCCGGCGGCAGTTCTTTAATTGTAATTACGCCGTTATCGGCAAGCAAAACGGCGCGTTCCAGACAATTTCTCAGTTGTCGCACGTTGCCCGACCAGCTGTAACAGCTGAGCGCGTCAACCGCTTGCGGCGCGAGTTCGGGTGCGTTGCCGCCCGCAACTTTTTGCAAAAGATATTCGGCGAGCGGCGCGATATCTTCGCGGCGTTCCCTGAGCGGCGGAATATGAATTTCAAAACTGTTGATGCGATACAGCAAATCCGAGCGAAACGTTCCGTCTTCGACCGATTTTCTCGTGTCACGATTGGTCGCCGCGACGAGCCGCACGTCAACATCAACTTTTTTCACGCCGCCGACGCGGAAAAACGAACGCGTCTCGAGCGCGCGCAGCAATTTCGATTGCAGCGGCGCGGGCATTTCCATTACTTCGTCGAGAAAAATCGTGCCGTGATCGGCGATTTCAAACAGCCCTAATTTTCGATTGCGCGCGCCGGAAAATGCGCCGGCTTCGTGTCCGAAAAGTTCCGATTCCAAAAGCGTGTCCTGCAAAGCGGCGCAGTTTAAGTCAATAAAAGTTTTTTCGCTGCGGCGGCTGAGACGATGAATCGCCTGCGCGATCAGCTCTTTGCCCGTTCCCGATTCGCCCGTCACTAAAACCGACGTGTCCGAATGCGCGACGCGCTGCACGAGCCGCAAAATTTCCTTCATCTGCGGCGACGCGGCGACGATTTCCGGCAGATTTTTATTATTGGTGCGTTCGAGCTGCGCGCGCAGTCTTTGGTTATCAATTTTTAGCTGCTGTTTTTCGGCGGCTTGCGTGACGAGAACGGCGAGTTCCGAAATGCGATACGGTTTTGTCAGATAATCGTATGCGCCGAGCTTCATCGCTTCGATTGCGGTTTCAACCGTTCCCTGTCCGGTCAATACGATGACTTCCGGCGGATTCTGCGATTTTTCACGCAGACGGCGCAGCAAGCCGATGCCGTCGAGCCGCGGCATATTAATGTCGCACAACAGCACATCGAAATCCTTGCGCTCAAGCATTTCCCACGCCGCTTCGCCGTCGGCGGCTTCATCTACGTCGTGACCCTGTCGGCTTAATTCCTTTTGCACGACCATCCGCAGGTTTTTTTCATCGTCAACTACTAAAAGTTTTGCCATAAGTTTTTGTCCGTCAAATTGATTCGGTTAATGCGCGATGTAAAATTAATTTTTTGATGAGTTACTCTTTAATCGGAAGAAAAATCGAAAAAACAGTTCCTTTATTAACGTTGGAACGCACGGCGAGTCTGCCGCCGTGTTCGGTGACGATGCCGTAGCAAACCGACAAGCCGAGTCCGGTTCCTTTGCCGACTTCTTTGGTCGTAAAAAACGGCTCGAAAATCTTTGAAACGTCTTCGGGCGGAATGCCGATTCCGCTGTCTTCGACTTCGATGGTGATGCGGCTGTTCTGCGAAAAAGCGCGAAAAGTCAGCGTTCCGCCGCCGGGCATCGCGTCAATCGCATTGGTGGCGAGCGCGATGACCGCTTGCTGAATCTGCCCGCTGTCGGCGTAAACGAGCGCGAGATCGTCGCTGATTTCAAATTCCATTTTGATGTTTTCGCCGCGTTTCTGGTGAGCGATCAAATTTGCCGCCGAACGGACAGTTTCGCCGACATCAATCTGATGACGATTTCCGGCGCGGGCGCGGCTGAAATCAAGCAGTCCGGTCGTAATTGATTTGCAGCGAAACGCTTCCGATTTGATTAATCCGAGATATTCGCGCAAATCTTCGTAATCTTCCGCCGCGCCGAACGATTCTTCCTGCGCGCGCTGTTCGAGCGCTTCGGCACACGCGGCGATGGTCGCCAGCGGATTGTTTATTTCGTGCACGATTCCGGCAGCGAGCCGACCGACCGCCGCGAGTTTTTCCGCGCGACCGACGGCGTGAATCGCTTCGACGCGCACCGTCACGTCTTCGCCGACCGTAATCACATGAGTGACCTCGTCTGAATCGTCGTCGCGCATCGGTATTTTGCTGACCAGCCAGTGTTTCGTCGCGCCGCCTTCGTCCGCCGTCTGCTGTTCGATGCGCTCGATTTTTCCGGTTTTAAACGCGCGTTCAAATTCCTGTTTCAGCCGACCCTGCGGATATTTCGCCAGCACTTCAAAAACATCGCGTCCGATGACGGCATCGCGCGAAATTCCCTGAACGCCGACTTCTCTGTGCCGATTCCAGGTCACGATTTTATAATCGCGATCAACCACATAAAGCGAAACCGGCAGCGCATCGAGCACGGCTTCGGTAAACCGCCGGTGTTCCTCGCGCGCTTCGCTGATCGAAGTATTAATCGCCGCTTCGTAATGCGACGAAAGATTAACCGACATCGCCGCCATCTGCGTCGCCGCGTCAATCAAACGCGCTTTTGTTTCCGAAAATTCTTCTCTGCCGGCAAATGCGGCGATGATCGCTCCTCTGACATCGCCGTTAATGTGCAGCGGCGAAACATATTCGAGCGCGTGGTTTTCATTTTTGAGCAAAAATTCTTTCGGATTTTCCTGCACATAAGAAATCTGCGGCGGAAGCAATTCGAGCCATTTTTCAAAACGTTTTTTGTCCGAAAAATCAGCGATCACCTCGCCGTTTTCGTCAAATCCGCAACTGATCCAGCCGATGTTTTTCAGCTCGACGGCAAACACGCACGCCGCTGCCTGAACTCCGTGGCGCAGTGATTCGGCAACGCGCACGGCGACTTTTTTCGGATGAACTGTAAAAAGCAGACGGCGACCGAGTTCGGCGATGAATTTCAATTCAAATGACGAATTATTTTCTTCGTTTGCTGATAATGGACGACTTCCGTTTCCGGCAGTTGGTGATGCTAACATTTGTTTCAGTGATCGGCTGACAAACTTCGGATGAAGTTTCATCATCTGACGAGGCGGGTTGTATTTTGAAAGCGGAAAGTTTAACAAACTTCCTCGTTTATTAAATTGCTTTTTTTATGTTTTGTCAATGTTTAATCTTTATTCTCATTGATTTGACAGTTCGGCGGTTTCGGAGAAAAATCAAATAACAATTTATGAACTACGATTTTTTTGAGAAATATAAAAAATACTTTCTTTTTCCAGCAATCGCTGTTTTGTATTTTAATTTGTTTGGCGCAACTGAAGTGCGGGCGCAGGAAACGGTTGATAAAACCGTTGCCAGCATCAGCGACGGCGTTCGCACCGAGCTGATTACTTATTCCGATTTGGTTTGGCAGCTTGCTTTGCAGCCGGGCGCGCCGCTCGCGCCGCCGAGTTCCGAGTCATTAAATCGCACGCTGCAACTGCTGATCAATCAACGCCTGTTCGCGCTCGAAGCGCAACGTCTGCCGCGTTTAGCGCCGACTGAAGCGGAAATTGACGCGGAAATTAAACGCGTTTTGACGATTTTCCCGTCAACCGCCGAATTCGAGCGGCGCTTGAAATTAGTCGGATTTGATTCGGTCAGAGACGATAATTTTGAACGAATTATGGCGCAGCGCGTCGCCATCGAAAAATACTTGGATTTCCGCTTTCGCTCGTTTGCCGTAATTACGCCGGAAGAAGAAACAAAATATTACCGCGAAGTTTTCGTGCCGGATTTTCGCCGCCGTTATCCCGGACTTTTAACGCCGAATCTGGAGGAAAAACGGGTCGAAATCAATCAAACGCTCAAAGAGGAAAAAGTCGCCGCCGATATTCAGACGTTTTTAGACGATGCCAAAACGCGCGCCGAAATCATCGTTCTCAGTGAGGTTTAGAGCGATTTTTGATTCAGCTTTCGGCAGCGGAATTGTTCGATGCAGCCGTTTTTTCATTATTTAATCCACAAATAATATTGCTGTAACGCACCAAAAAAAGCCGCGAGTTGGTTGAAACTCGCGGCTTTTTTCTCTAAAAATGGTGGCTGGAGGGAGACTTGAACTCCCGACCTCGGGGTTATGAATCCCGCGCTCTAACCAGCTGAGCTACCCAGCCATTCGGAAATTTTGATTATAAAGCTAAACCTGAAAAAATCAAGTGTTGGGCGAATCAGTTGGGTTCAATAAATTCTCAAATTGGGTGAACAACAAGAAGAACGCAAAATTCCATTACTGGAAGCTTACCGAGGATTTTTACGGTTTAGCAGTTAAAAATGCGCTGTGCGTTAAAATTTTTGAAGAAATTTTCAAGTTTATTTGCGTGGTTTTGCTCGGGCGAACGCTCCGGCGAAGTTACCGATCACCGATTTTAGCGAGCGTAAGGAAATAGCGCGGCTGAGTGATGACGCGAAAAACGACTGTTTGGTTAAATGTTTACTGCACAATAGTTTAAGGATTTTCGATTGTCGCTTGTTTTTTATTTCAAGGCTCTCCGATTTATTGAAACGCTCGTTGCGAACGGCGCCGAAATACGTCGAAAACAGCTTAAAGCGCCCGAATTATAAGGCTCAACTAACCGAATTAAATGCTCCGCGCAAATTGATAAATAAATTGCGATAAGTTATTTTAGATTTCGAGTATTTCATTAAATTCAAAATTCGAGGAAATTAAACAATTATGGCAACCAAAAAAAGCGATACGGCGAAAAAAACAGACGGCGCAGCAAAAAAACCGGCAGCCGGTAAAAAAGCAGCGGCGGCAACAACCGGCGGAAAAGAAAAATCGGTCAGCGAATTAGTCAGCTCATTGGCTGATGCAACCGGACTCAGCAAAGCGAAAGCGAAAGAAGTTTTAGACGCGCACGCGGAAATGCTGGTTAACGAGTTGAAAGAAAACGGCAGCGTTCAACTCGCCGGCATCGGCAAACTCAAACTCGGCGAACGCGCCGAACGTCAGGGACGCAATCCTTCGACCGGCGAAGCGATTACCATCAAAGCAAGCAAAACCGTCAAATTTTCCGGCGGCAAACGCTTCAAAGACAGCTTTCAGTAAACAGTAAGCTTTTACAAACAAAAAGGAAGGCTGGCAAACTTTTGCCAGCCTTCCTTTTTTTTTATTAAATGTTGACAGCGTTGACAAATATTTTTGAGATGCCAGACAAACGGCTAATCCTGACTTTCCGTTTGTTCGGCGCCAAGATATTGATTGAGCATTGATTGAAGTTTTTCCGTATCGAGCGGTTTCATCAGCAGAGCATCGCAACCGGCTTTGATCGCCTGATCGTGAATGAATTCGCCGGAAGCGGTAAAAGCGATGATTGGAATTTTCGATGTTTCCTTGAACTGGCGAATAATTCTCGTCGCC
>SXVE01000475.1 GCA_005790265.1 Acidobacteriota bacterium
GCTGGCGCGAAACGCCCCAATCGCGCAGACGATAAGTTGTCGCCGCTTCGCCGAAATTGTTTTCGGCGGCGTATTCCGCCATTTCCTTTTTCGCGTCGGCAGACGATTTTCCCGACCATTCGCCGGAATTTACGACGGTTCCATAATCGGAAAAAGCGGAATCAATCATTTCGTCGTGCGCCAATTTATTATCATTGGAAATTTCGTGCGCGTCGGAAACGTTTTCATTTTCTCTCGTCCCTCGCCGCTCGTCCCTCGCCGCTTCGATAACTCTTTTAATCGGCAAATCATACTTTTTCGCAAACTCGAAATCACGCTCGTCGTGCGCCGGAACGCTCATCACCGCGCCGGTTCCGTATTCGATCAAAACGTAATTCGCCGCCCAAACCGGAATTTCTTCGCCGGAAAACGGATTGATCGCTTTCAAACCGGTGTCAACGCCTTCTTTTTCGATTTCGGCTTCGTGATCGGTAACTTTCAATTTGTCGGCTTTGATTTTCTCGATGACCGCTTTCGTTTCGTCAGAAAAATCGTCGTAATTGTCTGCGACAATCGGATGTTCCGCCGCGACGACCAAAGCGTTCGCGCCGTAAATCGTGTCAATTCTGGTCGTGAAAACCTTTATTCGATCATCGGTTGGCGATTTTCGGTCTTCGTCGCCGTTTTTTAATTTTTCATTTACAATTTTGAATTCAACGAACGCGCCTTCCGAGCGACCGATCCAGTCGCGCTGGCGTTTCAAAACTTTTTCCGCCCAGCCCGCTTCGATTTCCGCCATGTCGTCAATCAACTCGTCGGCGTAAGCGGTCGTTTTCAGAAACCACTGTTCCAGATCGCGTTTCGTCACCGGATTGTTACAGCGCCAGCACAAACCGCCCGACGCTTGTTCGTTCGACAAAACGGCTTTATCAACGTCGCACCAATTAACCTGCGTTTTCTTTTTATACGCCAGATTCAACTCGAGCATTTTGAGAAAAAACCACTGATCGAATTTGTAATAATCCGGGCGATGCGCCGCCATTTCCCGGCGCCAATCGTAGCTCAAACCAAGCCGCTGCAATTGCCCGCGCATATGTTTGATATTTTCTTCCGTCCAATCGCGCGGATTCGCGCCGCGTTTGATCGCCGCGTCTTCCGCCGGCTGCCCGAAACTGTCCCAGCCAATCGGGTGCAGCACGTTAAAACCTTTGAGGCGTTTGTACCACGCGAGCGCGTCGCCGATTGAGTAATTGCGCACGTGTCCCATGTGCAGATTGCCGGACGGATACGGCAGCATCTCCAATTGGTAAAACTTCGGTTTCCGGTCATCAATTTCCGCTTCAAACGCGCCGGATTCGCGCCATTTCGTCTGCCATTTATCTTCAATCTTCGCGGCGAAATATTTCTCGTCCATATATTTTCCTGTCAATTTTTTTCGGGTTAAATAAATTCGGGTCAAATAAAAAAGCTAAGTTTAGCGAATAAAAGAAATTCTATCCACCGAACCGTCTGATTTATAAATTGTAAATTTGAATCTTGTCTGCGATGTGCTGCGCCACGCGCCGCGGAAACGAAGAATTTCCCGACGAGTGGCTATCTAAGAAGAAGTTTATTGGATTGGCGTAACAACATTGCTACTTTGATAAACCTTTTCACCGCTCGCTGTCAAGTTTTCGCAGGCGCGAAATTTCGCGCGCTTCAAAAAAAATCCGCCGCGTTCCGCTTTTTCGGATTGCGACGCCTTTCAAATAGGTGATTGATTTACCGTTAAAATCTATGTTAATTTAATTATTGCGCTTGACGAATCAAAAGTCGCAGGAGTAAACAAACACGAAAAGTTTAATGATGAAAAAACTAATCACGCAGGCAATCGAAACTTGAAAAAGTTTGTCGTTTGATTGTCTGCCCCGAAAAATAGGAGGAAAAGCAAGATGATCAACCGAACAACCAACAATGTCGCCAGCGAGATAAAAAAATTAAACGAAAAGGAAACTTCTGCCGTTTTAGATTACATTTCAGGAATTCTTTCCGCCCGCAGCAATTCCAAACTGAGAGAAAACAGCAACAATAGCAACGATGATTTAATCGTTTTTTTGTCTGACGCGCCGGAAAACAGACGCGCGCGACAAGTTTTTGAATGGGAAAAAGTACGACGGCAAAACGTGCAGCGCGCGATGTGAAAAAACCGATTACGCCTTCTGAGTTTCAAATTACGAGCATCGAACTTGCGGTTCGGCGCTCGTTTTTTTGTCGCGCGTTTGGCGAACGTCGAATTTTTTCGCTGATTTTTTGGGCGCTGTTAATCGGCGGCGCAATTTTTGGCGGCGCAAGCAATTCGCTCGCGCAGAATTTTGACGAATTGAGCGTGCAAATTCGGCGCGGGAACACAGAACAGAAGCGCGAGGCGCTGCGCATTATCAGAAACGAGGAATCGGCGGAAGCGTCGCGCGCGGCGATTCCGGCGTTGCGCGATGCGGCGGAAATCGTGCGCGCGACCGCCGCTTTTTCCGTTGTTTTTCTGCCGCCCGACGAAGCGTTTCGCGCTTTGTCGCCGCTTTTAAGCGACAAAAAAGAACTCGTTCGCCGCGAAGCCGCGTATGCGCTCGGCAAAGTGCGCAATCCGCTCGCCGTCAATTTGTTAATCGAGCGTTTTCAAAAAGATAAAGTCGCCGAGGTAAAAAACGCTTCAATCGTCGCCGTCGGCGAAATCGGCGACGCGGCGGCGATTGATTTTTTGACGAACATTCTGCGCGCGCAACCGAAAAATGAAGACGAAGCCGACGATTTTCGCCGCCGCGCCGCCGCGCGTTCGGTTGGTCAAATCGCGCAGATTATTCAAATTGGCATCACCGAAATAACGACGCCGGAAAATTCTCTGCCCGAAGATTCCGTAATTTATCAAACGCCGCGCTTTCCGTTTTTAGCCGAACAGTTTCCCGCGTTTCGCCCGGCGATTCCGGTTTTGATAAACGTTCTGCAAAATCGCCGCGAAACAAACGATGCGCGCCGCGAAGCCGCTTTTGCGCTCGGCGCAATCGGCGACGCGGCGGCAATTTCCGTTTTGCAAACGCATTTAACCGATGAAGATTATTACCTCGCCGCCATCAGCCGCCAATCGCTGCGGAAAATCGCGTTTTACTCCAATCAAAAAATTTCCTCGCAAGTTGTTCGCCGCTTAAATAAATAAATAAATCGAGCGAAAATCTTTTCCCTTTGCCCGCGTTTTTTGCTTTAATAAAAGTATGCAGGCGACTCATTTACAAAAACAAAATCCGGGCGAATTGCTCGCGTTTTACAATACCGTTCGCGCTTACACCGAAGAACTTTGCGCGCCGCTCGAAACCGAAGATTACATTCCGCAGCCGACCGTTGACGTTTCACCGCCGAAATGGAACATTGCGCACACGACCTGGTTTTTCGAGGAAATGATTCTGAAAAAATTCGTCGAAAATTATCGGGTGTTCGACGCGAATTTCGGTTTTCTGTTCAACAGTTATTACAACTCAATCGGCGAGCGCACAACGCGCGATCATCGCGGCGATTTGTCGCGCCCGACGGTCAAACAGGTTTTCGCTTACCGCGCGTATGTTGACGAAAAAATGCGCGATTTTCTCGCCGCCGATCTGAGCGCAGAAGCGCGCGAACTTGTCGTTCTCGGCTTAAATCACGAACAGCAGCATCAAGAACTTTTTCTGACCGATTTGAAATACACTTTGAGCTGCAACCCGCTTTTTCCCGTTTACAAAAAAGATTTCGCGCTCGTTGAAAAGAGCGAAAAAACTGAAAATTCTGAATCCGCTTCGCCTGATTTCATCGAAATCAACGAAGGAATTTACGAAATCGGTTTTGCGGGCGAAGGATTTCATTTCGACAATGAACTCGGACGACACAAAGTTTTCCTGCACGATTTTTCCATCAGCCGAAATCTTGTAACGAACCGCGAATATCTTGAATTTATCGAAGACGGCGGTTATCAAAATTTTCGTTTCTGGCACGCCGAAGGTTGGGATTGGATCAATCAAAATGCGGTTGACGCGCCGCTTTACTGGACGAAAAAAGACGGCGTAAATTTTAATTACACGCTCGCCGGTTTGCGCGAAGTAAAGTTGGATGCGCCGGTTTGCCACGTTTCATTTTACGAAGCGGCGGCGTTTGCCGAATGGAAAGGCGCGCGTCTGCCGACCGAGTTTGAATGGGAAACGGCGAACGAAAAATTCGATTGGGGTTTGCGTTGGGAATGGACGAATTCGGCGTATTTGCCGTATCCGAATTTCACGAAACCGCCGGGCGCAGTCGGCGAATACAACGGTAAATTTATGATTAATCAAATGGTTTTACGCGGCGCTTCGGTCGCCACGCCAACTAATCACAGTCGCCCGACTTATCGCAATTTTTTTCATCCGCAGCTGCGCTGGCAGTTTAACGGAATTCGTCTGGCGAAATAGGTTCAAGATTTAGGATTCAACATTTAAGATTCAAGACTCTGGTAAATTATCTTCAATCTTAAACTTTGAATTTTGAATCTTAACTCTTGAATTCTCAACATTAAATTTTGAATCTTAATTCTTGAATTTTCCACCAATGCAACCATCAAGCGCCGCAAAACAAAGCACTTTCGCCGAAGACGTGCACAAAGGTTTGTCGTCCGATCCCAAATCGCTTTCGTCCAAATATTTTTACGACGACGAAGGCTCGCGGCTTTTTCAGCAAATAATGGATTTGCCGGAATATTATTTGACGCGCGCCGAGTTTGAGATTTTTTCGACGCAGGCGCCGCAGATTTTTGCGGCGTTCACCGAGCAGAATTCGTCGTTTGATTTAATCGAACTCGGCGCGGGCGACGGCACGAAAACCGCCGTGCTGGTTGATTACTTTCTCAAAAAACAAGCGGATTTCGTTTACTCGCCGGTTGATATTTCCGGCGAAGCGATTGACGTTTTAACCGGAAAATTTGCCGCGCAGTTTCCCGATTTGCAGATCAGCGCGAAAACCGGCGATTATTTTCGCATTCTCGACCGACTGAAAACCGAATCGCAGCGACAGAAAATACTTTTATTTCTCGGCTCGAACATCGGAAATTTCAGCCGCCGCGAAGCGCTCGATTTTTTCACGCAGCTGCGTGCGGCGATGAACGAAAATGATTTATTGTTCGTCGGTTTCGATTTGCAAAAAGATCCGCGCGTCATTCTCAAAGCGTACGACGACGCGCAAAACGTGACCGCCGCGTTTAATTTGAATTTGCTCAAACGCATCAACCGCGAGCTCGGCGCTGATTTTAACGTGGAAAATTTTTCGCACTACGCCATTTATCAGCCGAACGAAGGCGCGGCGCGTTCGTTTTTAATCAGCCGCGAAAATCAAACTGTGCAGATCGGCGCGCTGAATCAAAGTTTTGCATTCAAACAGTGGGAAGCGATTTTTATGGAAATTTCGCAAAAATATGATTTGCCGATGATCGCGGATTTAGCCGCATCGAGCGGTTTTCAAGTCGCGCAGAATTTTTTCGACGGCAATCGTTATTTTGTTGATTCGCTCTGGAAAACTCGCTAAATGAAGATTACGATTTTGCGTTACGACGAACTCGAATCAACCAACGTCGAAGCGATGAATCAGGCGAAACGCGGCGCTGATGAAGGCTTGTGCGTCGTCGCGCGGCGACAGACAAAAGGACGCGGGCGACACGGACGCGTCTGGATTTCGGAGAAAGACGCCGGTTTATATTTCAGCATCGTTTTGCGCCCACTCATCGAAAACAAATTTCTGCCGCTGATAACTTTTGCCGCAGCGATTGCTGTTTATGAAACGCTCGCCGCATTCGGCATTAAATCCGACATCAAATGGGCGAACGACGTTCACGTCAACGATAAAAAAATCAGCGGAATTCTGGCGGAAACCGGCGACACGCCCAAAGGATTCGCCGTCATCGTCGGCATCGGAATCAACTTGAAATCTTCAAATTTTCCCGCAGAAATCGGCGCGATTGCCACTTCAATTGAACAGGAAATCGGCGCGAATTCCGGCGCGAGTTTTAATGCCGATTCGATTGTCGAAAAACTGACGGCGAATTTCAGCGCAGCTTACGAGATTCTGACGAGCGAAGACGGCGCGGAAAAAATTCGCCGATTGTGGACGGAACGATCTTCTTACGCCAAAGGAAAATCCGTTCGCGTCGCGCTCGGCACCGAAAGTATTTGCGGCGTGACCGACGGAATCGAAGAAAACGGCGCGTTGCGCGTCATTAGCGAAAACGGCGAGACGAAAATCGTTCATGCCGGAGACGTCGAAAGGCTGCGCAGAATTTAAGCAAAATTTGGTCGGCAAACTCGTCCTTTTTCGGCAAACCGAAACTCCGCAAAACGTTTTCAATATTGCTTTCGCCGATCAACAACTTTTTAACTTTTCGCGGGCGATTTAGTAAATTAAAGATGTAATTGTGAAATCAAATTCGATAGATCGAGGCGAAAAAGTAATTTATGGCGACGGTCGAAGAAACAAAAATCGTTAGTTGTCCGCAGTGTGCGGCGAAAAATCGTGTGCGGCTCGATTTTCTGGCTGAAGGAAAAGCCGTGTGCGGGCGGTGCAAGACCGTTCTTTCGGCGGAGATTCATCCGCTGATTGTGACGGATCAGAACTTTGCCGCGCAGATTGAAAATTCGCCGCTGCCGGTTTTGCTCGATTTTTGGGCGGCTTGGTGTGGTCCGTGCCGAATGATCGCGCCGGTCATCGAACAGCTCGCTGCCGAACTCGCCGGAAAAGCGCGCGTCGGAAAACTCGATGTTGACGCCAATCAGCAAACGGCAGCGCGCTTCAATGTTCGCAGCATTCCGACGCTGCTCATCCTAAAAGACGGGCGCGAAGTCAGCCGAATCATCGGCGCCCAATCGAAAGAAGCCATTTTGCGACAGATGCAGCCTTATCTTCAGAACGAAAAATGAAAAAGCGCGCAGAGTTAACGCTGAGGCATTTTCGACGGAAAGAAGCGAAGTATTGAACTTTGCCGCGCAAAAGAGTAATTTATTAGTAGTTTTATATTTTTGCAGTATCATTTAAATTTATGGATAACGATTTTGATTTTGATAATGAGGATTTAGAATTTGATGAGCAAACCGGCGAATTCGGCGAGTTTGATGAATTTGACGATTTCGAGCCGGAAGAAGTGCAGGTGCGCACCGCGGTTTTATCGAAAAATAATATGTACGCGCTGTTGTGCGTGAAAACCGCGACCGAAGGGGGCGCGATTTGCCGAGTTGATCCGCGCGAAAATCAGCCGTCCGTTCAGCTTTACGACGATCCGGCGAAAGCGCTCGAATGGTTTACGAAAAGTCTGCGCACAAGCCGCAAAAACGGTTGGCAAGTCGTTTACGACGGATTGCCGCTCAACGGTTAAAAAGTAACGAAAACCGGAAAATGGAAAATGGAAAATGCGAGAGAATTCTCTACTTTCCATTTTCCATTTTCCATTTTCTAATATGCTTCTGGCGA
>SXVE01000476.1 GCA_005790265.1 Acidobacteriota bacterium
ACTTTGATGACGCAGGAAATGGAACATTTGATTGATTCGCGCGGAATGGATGCCAATTACGAAACGCATTCGTGGGCGATGACCGAAAAAGAAGAACGTTGGGGTTACGTGCAGGAAGACGCCGCATTTATTGACGCGATTCTAAATAAAACCGCCGCGCCCGTGACCGCGCTCGACGGTTTCAAATCGGTCGAGCTCGTCGAATCGGTTTACGCGGCGATTAAATCCGGCGAACGCATTAAGTTTGAGTAAAAAATCGTTTTTCTCAAAAAGCGCGAATTGAGAACAATTTCGCGCTTTGTTTCGTAACCTCAAACGAGTTAGTTTTTTTCTCTCTCAAGTTGAGCAAAAATAAAAATGACGACTTACTGCCCAAATTGCGGACAAACCAATACCGCCGAAAGCAATTTCTGCCGCGCGTGCGGAAATCGGCTTGGTTTTCAACCGCCGCCAACGCCGCCGCAACCGCAGCGTTCGGCAAATGCGACCGATTACGAATATTCGCCGCCGAGTCCGTATTCGTGGAAAACCGACGAATTTCAAACCGCGCGCCCGGAGAAAAAACAGACCGAACCGATCAATCGCGTTCAGCCGCTCGGCAATTTTAACCACGCGCCGAATCAGACGTTTTCCGCGCCGGTTCCGTACCAGCAACAGCAAACGATGGCGCACGGCTATCGCTGCCCGCGCTGCGGAACGAACGCGCCGCCGATGATCGAACGCAAAGTTTCGACCGCCGGCTGGATCGTTTTTTCAATTCTGCTGGTTTTTACGTGGATATTTTTCTGGATCGGTTTGCTGATGAAAGAAAACGTCAGAATCTGTCCGGTTTGCAATGCGAAGGTCGGTTAAAGAAAAAACGTTTTCCGGACAAGAATCAGCGGTGATAATAACTCTTCGGATGATCAATTTTGACTTCGGGATTCGTGCTCTGCACTTGAATTTTGTAATAACCTTTTTTCGGATGCGTCGAAAGATACGTCAAGGCAAACTGGCGATTGAGCAATAGATTCAAATCTCTGAAAAACGGTTCAAAGCTGATCGGGGCGATTGTGCCCTGAAAAAAAGCGCGTCCGCCGGTTTCATCCGATATTTTTTGCAGCGAACCCTGACCGTTTAAGATCAAGCGCGAATTATTGTTTTCGGTGAGCGCGGTCGGCGAATAAAACGAATAAACGGCGACGCCGCGACGCTGGGATTTTAAGATCGCGTTGTCCAAATCGAGACTTTGTCCGGGCGTCGAAAAATCAACGCCGCCGGATGTGTCCAAACCGTCTGAAATTAGTAAAATAGCGCGTCTGCCCGACGGAAGCGCGTCGAATCTTTTCAAAACGTCTTCGATTCCGTCGTACGGACTGCGCGGCGCGGCGGCGGAACTGCTGACAACGATGCGCAGCGCGCCAGCCGCTTTTTCCAAATCATCGGTAAACCGCTGCCGAATCTGCGTGGAACCGCCGCGCAAATATCCGACCATCACGCGCGAACCGCGCGGCAGAGTGCGAATAAATCGCGCCAAATCTCTTAACTGCAAATTAAAATTCGAGGTCAAATCGTCCTGCACCAAAACGGCGAGCGCGAGCGGCGTATTCGTCACGCTGCGAATTGACAAAACCTGCTGTTCGTCGTTGTTTTCGCGCACGATCAAACGGTCGAGCTGCACGAATTCTTCGGCGGTTTGATTTTCTTTTAATTCCTGCTTGGTGAAAATAGAAATCGGAATCGTGACGGTGCGTACTTTTTGCGCCGTGCTCGGAACATTCTGCGCCGGAGAAAAACTGAAAAAACCGAGAATTCCTGAAACCGTCAAAGCCAGGTAAAAAAGTTTATTTTTTAGCATACAAAAGCGCAAAATTTTCCGAGCCGCCAAAGTCGTTTCGCTTGTTATCGAATTTACCGCACAATAAAATTTCTGATGCGAGAAATTTGAATATAGTTTACACTGCCTGTAAATTAAAACTATTAAATGAACGAATTAGAGCCGCGACGCGACGTGACGAAAAAAGATTTGGCAAAAGGCAGGCGCATGAAAATCGCGGCTTGGGCGGCGCCCGTCGCGCTGGCAACTTTGCCCGCGCTGCTGTTCGCGTTTTTGTTCGTCGTCCTCGGCTCGACGCCGCCCGCCGCCGCGACTTTTCTTTTTCTCGGCGTTCTTTCGACGATTATCGGCTTGATTTTCGGGCTGGTTATTTCCGGCGTTCTGGCTTATCGCTATTCCAACTGGACGAAACAGCTGCGCGAAAAAATTGCGGCAAACGGAATTCGCGCCGAAGAAATCGGCTGGTTTACGAAAGAATTAAAACCGATGGAGCGCAAGGCGTTGAAAGAAATCGAAGCGGGCGACCCATTACTCGCCGATGCGTTTCGCGAAACGCTCGCTTCGCGGCTGACGGCAACGCGCATCGTGAAATCTTCCAAAAACGAATTAATGCTCGCTAAAAGGCGGCAGAACAAATTGAAATATCTGAAAAGCGAAAACTCGGCAGATTTTCAAGCGGAAATCGGCAAAGACATCGAGAAAATTTCCTCGATTAACAAAGAAGCCGAGCAAATGCTCGCCGAAGCCGAAACGCGCCTGCAAATGATCGAAGCCGCCGCGCGCCGCGGCGGAACGCTCGCCGATTCGGAACTCGCGCTCAAAAAACTCTCTGCCCGCACGCAGGAATTGCCGCTCGCGCTCGAAGCCGCAAAAATGCAGGACGACATCAGAAAAGAAATCGAAAAAGAACTGTCCGAATAATATTCGTTTCTCACAACAAAAAATCACAAGAAAACTGATTGCTAATCGGGCATCGTAAAAAACGAATTTTCGCCGACGCCGTTATCAACTTTGTTTGGATTCAACGGATCAAGAATCCATTTGCCGTCAACAATGAGTTTGTATTCGACCCGCGCTGTTTTCGCAAACTCCAAGCTATAAACCTTAATTTTCTCATTAGCGGAAAAATTTAAGAATAAATTGTCACTCGGCTTCCAAGCAGTAAAATCTCCGGCAATTCTAATCTCTTTTGCATTTCCTTCATAAGCAAAAACCGCGAGAGTTTTTCCGTTTTTGCACTTCCATAGCGTAGGATTCTTTTGCAGGTTTTTCGCTAAATCATCTTGCTGTAAAAACGATTGACTGACTTGCCAATCAAAAAAACAAGAATGCAATAATTTATTAAAATCATTCTGTAAAGGCAGATTTGAGAAAGCCGGATTTGGCTGACTAATTGATGTTGATAAATCTGTCTTTTTCCCTAAAACATAACGATTATAAACAGCATCCGGCGTGTCGAGATTTTCGCCCGCTTTCAAATTGACGGCGAGGCGAATAAACTGCGCCATTGACCACGCGAGCGGCGTTGCGCTTCCTGTTCCTTCGCCGAATTTTAGTTCGGGAATAAATTGTTTGTCTATATTTTTCGGCGTTTCCGGTTTATCCCAGATTTGTTCGGGAATCATCAAACCTTCGTTGGCAAAAGCAAGCATTGAATCAAGCCTTTTGAATGCTGAATCAGGAACGATGAATGATGAATTTTTGGTCTTCCGTTCCGCATTCATCATTCCGCGTTCATAATTTTCGAGCGCCAGCTCGTATTGTCCGCGCTCGCCAGAAAGCAGCGCCCAAAGTCTGCCTTTTCCCGTATATTTCCCGTCGAAGTTCCAGCGTCTGCCGTCGTCCATTTCGCCGTAGCCGTCGTGATTGTAGCGGTAAAAAGCGTCGCCGTTCGGCGTTTTGACGCGAATCGTTTCGTCAATCACTTTTAATGAATTTTGAATAATCGGATCGTCGGGAGATTTGATTCCCAATCTCACCAATTCCAAAAATCCGGCGTCAACGATTTCCCTTTCGTCGAAAAATCCCGCGCCGTTGTTGAGTTCGATTTTTTCACCGGCGTCGGGTTTGCCGTTCTGCGTGATGCGAACGTAATACGGCGACTTTGAATATTTCCCGTTCGTCGTTACCGTCCACTTTTCGACGTTTGCCTGCCATTCGTCAGCGGTTTTTAAATAAAGATTTGCCGAAATTTCATCTCCGTTTTTCCGCGCGATTTCCGCCGCGCAAACAAGTCCGGCGATTTCCGCCGCGATGGTCGAAGGCGAATATCCGCCTTCTTCTTCCCAGCGTTCCTGCGGCGTTTTCGGTCCGTTCTTGACGATAAAATCCGCCGCGCGTTTGACGTGATTTTCCCAAGTTATTTTGTCGTTTACGCCAAGTTGATAAGCCAGAATCAGCGGAAACGCGACTTCATCGAGTTGGAGCGAACCCCAAAAAGGTTTGCCGTC
>SXVE01000477.1 GCA_005790265.1 Acidobacteriota bacterium
GACGCGTTTCGCCGCTTCGTCTTCGATTTCAGGGAAAAATTTGCCGATTGTGTCGTTCAATCGCAGTTTTCCCTGTTCGACGAGAATCATCACACTCGTCGCCGTCGCAATCGGTTTCGTCAAGCTCGCCGCGTCGAAAATCGTGTCAATCGTCATTTTTTCAACGTTTGGCACGAGCGCGCGATTGCCGAACGCTTTGCGATAAACGATTTTTCCTTTGTGTCCGACGATGACGACCGCGCCGGGAAACTTTTTGTCGGCGATGTCTTTGTTGACGATTTCGTCAATTTGATTTAATTTCGCCGCCGACATTCCGACCGTCTGCGGTGCGGCAACCGGCAATCCCTGCGCGTTTGCGAAGGTAAAAGTTGAAAGGCAGAAGGCAAAAGAAATTGCCGCGAATGCGCAAACGCGCAAAGCATAACGAAGATTTCGTTTCATTCGTATTTCGTAATTCGTAATTCGTAATTGATTCATTTTTTCGCTTTTAATTCTTTTTCGCGTTCAACGAAACTTTCTTTGCAGAATTTGACAAATTCTTTGGCAATCGGCGAATAATAACCGCCGCGAAGTCGCGTTAAACCTAAATCCCACTTGATTTCCGCGCCTTCGATGTACCACGAAATCAGTTTCTTCGCCTTGATTTCCGCCGCGACGGTTTTCGCGCCCGCGATGCCGACGCCCATATTATTTTCGACCATCTGATTGATCGCTTCCTGACGCGACAATTCCATCACGACGTTCGGGCGAACGCTCGCCGCCGCGAAAAAATCGTCAATCATTCGCCGCGTGTTGCCGCCTTTTTCGCCGAGAATCAGATTTTCACCAGCCAGCTGCGCCGCGCTGATTACTTTTTCTTTCGACAGCGCGTGATTCGGGCTGGCGATGGCGACGATTTCGTCGCTGAACAAAAGATCGGTCTGCAAATTCGTATTTTCAACCGGCAAGGACACGAACGCGATATCAAGTTCGCCGTGCATAATTCGCTCGCTCAAAGTCTGACTCGTGCCCGAATTAACCGTTAATTCGGCGCGCGGATAACGCGTTTTCAGCTTTTGCAGAATCGTCGGCAATTGCATCGTCGCAAACATCGCCGACGCCGAACCGATGCGCAGCCGTCCGTGTTCGGCTCCGGCTAATTCGGAAATTTCGGCAATCGCCGCGTCGTGTTCGCGCAGAATGCGGCGCGCGCGGTCGAGCAGATGTTCGCCCGCTTCGGTTAGAATGACGCGGCGCGGCGTCCGCGTAAACAGCGGAATGCCGACTTCGTCTTCCAATTGCCGAATCTGCATCGAAATCGCCGCCTGCGTCACATTGGTTTTACGCGCTCCGGCGGTAAAAGTTTTCGCTTCGGCAATCGCCAAAAATGCTTTTAGTTGTCTTATTTCCATTGAGTTAAAGAGCTGACCGAACACAATTCGGCAACTTGTTTTAACGCACGCGCGCCGAATTGAAAAAATTTTAGTTGTTTCGTTTATTGAAATCTGAAGATCGTCAAAAGATTATTCAGACATCAGATAATCTTATTGACTTTATAAAATCTTTTAGGATTGATTATAAGTCAAGTCTGGATAGAATAATTATAGATTTTTTATCTGGAATTTGAACAATGCCGAAAATCTCTAAAAAAACCGTTCCCAGTTTAATTTACCCGAATCTGTTTCTCGGCGTGGACGGCGGCGGCACGAAAACTCACGCCGTACTGATGAACGACGCGCGCGAAATTCTCTGCGAAGGCTTTGCAGGCGCGTCTAATCCGCTGCGCGTCGGCGTGGAAAACGCGGTCGGCAACATTGCAAAAGCGATTGACAATGCCTGCGATGCCGGAAATCGCAGCCGCGACGACATCGTTTCCGCCACGCTCGGTTTGGCGGGCGTGCGCCGCGCCGATATTCGCCGCGTGATTGCCGAAAGTTTCAAAAAGCGCCTTAATATTAAAAAAGTGCAGGTTATCACCGATGCTGAAATCGCGCTTTACGGCACGACGCTCGGCAAAACCGGGCTAGTCGTCATTGCCGGCACCGGCTCGATTTGCATCGGACAAGACGAAACCGGCAAAAAGTTTACCGCCGGCGGCTGGGGACCGCTCGCGGGCGATGAAGGCGGCGGCGCGGGAATCGCGAAACGCGCATTGCAGGCAATCGCCAAAGCGTCGGACGGACGCGCGGCACCGACCGAACTGAGCCGCGTGGCTTCCGAATATTTCCGCACCGGAAAAAGCGAGGATTTGATCGTCGCGATTTATTCGCCGCAAACCGACAACGCGAAAATCGCCGGTTTCGCGCGCGAAGTGGTCGAAACGGCAAAAGCGGGCGACGCGGTGGCGCTCGAAATTCTCGTCGAAGCCGGATACGAACTCGGTTTGGCGGCAACCGCCGTCATCAAACATTTACATCTTGAGCGAAAAAAATTTCCCATCGGGTGCGTCGGCAGCGTTTTTCGCGCCGGTGAAATTTTGACCGATTCGCTCAATGCGACCGTGCACCAAACCGCGCCGAAAGCATTTCTCACCGCGCCGCTGCTTTTTCCCGCCGAAGCCGCCGCGCGCATTTCATTTGAAAATTACCAAGATGCTTCCGCAAAGTAATTCAACGGTCAATATCGGCTTTCGGCAACTTGCGATTAACCCGATTTTCGCCGGCTCAAAACGATTCGACAAAAACAGTAAAAAATTATATTAAATTATTGAGCGTGTTTGGTTTCCGTCCATTTCGCCAAGGCATAATTCTTGCTTTTTACGCATTTTCATAAACAGCCGATTTCTATTTCTAACAAACGTTTTTACGTTCGCATCGAAAAAAAATTAAAAGGAGAATCTTATGGAAAGCAGAGCTAAATTATTCGGTCACGCGATTCATCCGGTGATGATCGTTTTTCCGCTCGGACTTCTGGCGACGAGCGTTGTTTTCGACGTTATTTATTTGTTTCGCGGTTCTTCAACGATGGCGACGGTGGCTTTTTATATGATCGCCGCCGGAATCGTCGGCGGATTTCTCGCTTCTCCGTTCGGAACGATTGACTGGCTCGCGATTCCTGCCGGAACGCGGGCGAAAAGAATCGGATTGATGCACGGCGGAGCGAACATTGTGGCTCTGTTAATCTTTATTTTCAGCTGGTGGCTGCGCCGCGATGCGCCGGAAAATCCGGAAACGCTCGCTGTTGTCAGTTCGTTTGCCGGTTTAGGACTTGCACTGCTCGGCGGCTGGCTCGGCGGCGAATTGGTCGAACGGCTCGGCGTCGGCGTTGATGACGGCGCGCATCTCGACGCGCCGAATTCGTTATCCGGCAAACCGGCAAGCGCCAACGAATAACGGCGCAGATAATTTGTAATATTTTTTCGCGTAATATTGGAGCCGATGAGAAGCCGCCGAAGTTCTGAAAAGCTGTTTGAAAAATCGAAAAAGCAGTGAAAATGCGGAAGTTTGCGCGAATCAGTGATATCAAAACCAACTTCGTTGCGGGCGAACTTCCGCATCGAACCGATTTTTCAAACAGCTTCTGCTATTGCGGGCGAAGAATTTTGAATTGCAACGAATCCGTCGGCAATCGGCGCAAGCGACTGAAATGCAGGTTTGGCGAAAAGATAGCCTTGAAACAATTCGATGCCGAAATCACGCAGCGTTTCGAGTTCTTCGCGCGTTTCGATGCCTTCGGCGATCAAGGTAATTCCCAAATCGGCGCAAACGCCGACGATGCTTTTGACAATCGTTTGTTTCACCCGGCTCGATTCAATCGAGCGCGTTAATTCCATATCAAGCTTGATAATATCCGGTTGAAACGCAGAAAGCAGATTTAAGCCCGCATAACCGGCGCCGAAATCGTCGAGCGCGGTTTTGAAGCCGTGACGCTGATATTCGGTAACGATATTTTTCAAATGAGCGTTATCGCTGACTCTTTCCGCTTCGGTGATTTCAAAAATTATCTGCTCGACGGGAAAATCGTTGTCGGCGGCGGCTTTGAGTGTTGTTCGCAAACAATTTTCCGGACGATAAACGGCGTTCGGCATAAAGTTAATGCTGAGAAGCGATTCGATATTGAGCCGCGCCGCCAGATTAACGGCTTTGACGCGGCACATCTGGTCGAATTTATAAAGATTCTGCGATGTCAGACGAGACAAAATTGAACCGGCGGATTCACGATTTAATCCGCGCACGAGCGCTTCCTGAGCAAAAATTTCTTTGCGCTCGACGTTGATAATCGGTTGGAAAGCCATCGTAAAATCGAAATCGAGCGCGACTTTATCCGAGCAGCCGGCGCACTCCAATTTTTGCAAAAATGGGCGTTCAGAAAGTTCAGATTGAATATTCAACATAATTTTTGGGATAAACTAAAAATCAAAGGAAACTAAAGGAAATTAAAGAAAAACGAAGGATACAAGCGAGAGATCAGTAATTTTTCGATCAGAAATGTCAGGCTGGTCGGAAAACGACGACACGAATGATGATATAATAATCAGCATTCAAACTACAAACTATTTTTGTCATGTTTGAACATAATTTCGTTTAATATTATTTAAGAATTTATAACCCGTAATTTTACTGCCGATTAGAAATTTAGTGCCGATCGATTAAAGGCGATGAAGATACCGATAACCGAACAGGAAAATCCGCAAACAGCTGCTATTGATCGCGTTTCGACTCTCGAAGCGATTCGATTAATCAACGACGAAGACAAAAAAGTTGCCGTCGCCGTCGAACTCGTTTTGCCGGAAATCGCGGAGGCGATTGACCGAATTGTCGCGCGCCTGCAAAACGGCGGGCGTCTTTTTTATATCGGAAGCGGCACGAGCGGACGGCTCGGAGTTTTGGACGCGAGCGAGATTCCGCCGACGTTCGGCGTTTCTTACGATTTAGTTCAAGGCGTCATCGCGGGCGGTTACGACGCGCTTTATCAGGCGACCGAATCGAGCGAGGACGACCGCGACGCCGGACGCGCCGATTTAGAGAAGCGCGGGTTCACCGGAAAAGACGCGCTCGTCGGCATCGCCGCGTCGGGCAGAACGCCGTACACGATTGGCGCGCTCGAATACGCAGGCGAACTCGGCAGTTTGACGGCGTGCGTCACGTGCGTTCCCGCTTCGGCGATTACCGAAGCGGCGGAAATCGCGATTGTGCCGGTCGTCGGCGCGGAAGCGATTGCCGGTTCGTCGCGAATGAAAGCGGGAACGGCGCAGAAAATGGTTTTGAATATGCTTTCGACCGGCGCGATGATTCGTCTCGGCTACGTCAAAGGCAACCGGATGACGAACGTCAAATCATCGAACGCGAAACTAAAAGAGCGCAGTTTGCGAATTTTAATGGCGGAAACCAATCTTGACGAAGCGAAAGCTGCGACATTGATGAACGAAGCGAACGACGATTTGCGCGCCGCAATCGTGATCGCGCGCGCCGACGTTGACGCCGAACGAGCTTTCGCCGCGCTCGCTGCGCATAATTTCGTCGTCGAAAAAGCAATTGAATCTTTGAAATCCGAATTGTAAAACGTCATCATTTGCGCGTCGGCGCGAGCGTGATTTCGTCCAGCAAAAATAATATTTTTTGTCGTTCAATGGCTACCAATTTATGGAGGTCAAAAGATGGACGGTTCAAGAAACAATTTTTCGCTAAATTCGGGCGCGGCGCTCGCCATCGGTTTGGTTTTGTCGTCGCTGATTTTCGGCTGGTTTTACTCGAACGCCAAAAAAGGCGACGAAGCGGTAACGGTGACGGGTTCGGCGCGCAAACGCATCAAATCCGATTTGGTCGTTTGGAGCGCGGGCGTGTCGTATCAAGCGCCGCAGTTGGCTGACGCTTACCGGTCGCTTTCGGAAAATATTCCGCGCGTTAAACAGTATTTGCTCAGTAAAGGAATCGCGGAAAATCAAATCACGGTTTCTTCGATTGCCACGCAAACGTTGAAGAAACAAGACGAGAACGGCGTCGAAAGTTCGGAAATCACGGCTTATTCGCTGCGCCAGCAAATCGAAGTTCGTTCCAATGAAGTTGATAAAATCGGGCAGATCGCCCGCGAAGCGACGGAATTGATTAATCAGGGAATTTTGATCGAATCGAACGCGCCGCAGTATTATTATACGCAGCTCGGCGATTTGAAAATCGAAATGCTCGGCGAAGCGGCGCGCGACGCCAAAACCCGCGCCGAACGAATCGCCGACAGCACGGGCAACAAAATCGGCGCCGTTCGTTCAGCCAGAATGGGCGTGATGCAGATCACCGCCGCCGATTCGACCGAAGTTTCCGACGCCGGAATCAGCGATTCGACGACGATTGACAAAGACGTGACGGCGGTCGTCAACATTAGTTTTGCGGTGGATTGAAACGATGAACAATCTTACTTGCTGATGTTGAGCGGGAGAAAATTGATTTTTCTCCCGCTCAACAATTTTTCGTGTTAATCATAATCTATGCAAACTTTAGATTTAATTATCATTTTCGGTTATCTGATCGGAATCACGCTGTTCGGGATTTTTTATTCGGGCAAGCAGGAAACGACGCAGGATTATTTTGTCGGCAGTCGCAGCGTGCCGTGGTGGGCGATTGCGGCTTCGATTGTGGCGACTGAAACTTCGACGATCACGTTTATTTCCGTGCCCGGCATCGCGTTTGCGAAAAACGGAAATTTCGAGTTTTTGCAGCTCGTTTTCGGTTATATGCTCGGTCGCGTCGTCATTTCCCTGCTGTTTATTCCGATGTATTTCAAGGGCGAACTGCTGACGGTTTATCAGCTTTTGGGCGAGCGTTTCGGGTCGAAAGTGAAAATGCTCGCGTCCGCTTTGTTCGTCGTGATGCGCAACATCGCCGACGGAATCAGACTTTTGCTGACGGCAATCGTCCTAGCGGCTGTGTACGTCGCGTTTGTGCCGGACGCGAATCCGAACACGATTATCGTCGCCTCGATAATTCTGCTCGGCGTCGTGATGATCGTGTTTACGTTTTTCGGCGGAATGGAAGCCGTCATCTGGGTCGAAGTCGTCCAGCTCGGAATCTACATCGGCGGCGCGATTGCGGCGGCATTCGTCATTTTGAATCAGGTTGACGGCGGAATGGCGCGCGTGATTGAACTCGGAACACAATTTAATAAATTTCAACTGTTCGATTTCGCGCTCGATTTCACGAAAACTTACACGTTCTGGGGCGGTTTGATCGGCGGCTGTTTTTTAACGATGTCCACGCACGGCACGGATCAATATCTCGTGCAGCGATATTTATGCACCGACAAACCTTCGTCGGCGAGTCTCGCGCTGTTGTCGTCGGGCGCGGTCGTTCTCGGGCAATTCATCGGCTTTTTATTTATCGGCGTGCTGCTGTTCGCTTATTATCAACCGTTCAACGCGCCCGAATACGGACAAATCGGCGCGGCTGGTTCGACTTTGCCCGCGACTTTTCCGTTCACAGGCGGCGACAAGGTGTTTCCCGATTTTATCACCCAACATATGCCGCCCGGTTTGAGCGGTTTGGTCGTTGCGGCGATTTTCGCGGCGGCGCTGTCGAGTTCGCTCAATTCAATCGCAGCGACGGCGATTAACGATTTATACAAACCGTTCGCGGCAGACAAATCCGACAAAAACCTTTTGCGCAAGGCGAGCATCTTAACCGTCATCGTCGGAATCGTGCAAATCTCGGTCGCGATTGCCGTGAAAGATGCCGGAAGTTCGGCTTTGAGTCAGGCGCTGGCGATTGCCGGATTAATCAACGGTCCGATTTTAGGCGTTTTTCTGCTTGGCACTTTTGTCAAAAAAGCCGGACAAACGGCGGCTTTAATTGCAATGCTGACGAGCATTTCGCTGATGCTTTATATTTATTTGGGAACGAAAATCGCGTTTCCGTGGTATGCGGTGATCGGCAGTTTGACGACGCTCGCCGTCGGTTTTATCGCCAGTTTATTCATTTCCCGGAAAGAAGTTCCGGTTGGGATTTAGTCATTTCGCGCCGCTTTTGCGGTTTGATTTGTGTTTCGATTTACAAAGAAATTTTATGTTTTTATCACTTTTGCGAACGTTTTCCACGATTTTAGTTTTGTTTAGTCTCGCGCCGCTCGCCGGTTTGACCGCGTTTGAGCGCACACTGCCGATGCAGAAATTTCGCCCCGACAAAAAAGCCGACAAATGGACGGACAAACAGCTGAAAAAAATGAGCGTGGACGAAAAAATCGGACAGCTCGTGCATATCGGCATCAACGCGCAGTTTTTGAGTCAGGACAGCGGCGAATATAAAGAATTAAAACGGCAAATCGTTGAAAATAAAGTCGGCGGCATCATCGTTTTCGTCGGCGACGTTTACAGCACCGTTCATCTCGTCAATCGAATGCAGGCGGAAGCGAAAATTCCGCTGCTCATCTCCGGCGATTTTGAAACGGGCGTTGCGATGCGCTTTACCGAAGCGGTTAATTTTCCGTGGAATATGGCGATTGCGGCGACGGGAAATCCCGAATTCGCCCGGCGGCAAGGCGCGATTGTCGGACGCGAATCAAGAGCGACCGGCGTGCAGCAGGTTTTCGCGCCCGTTGTTGACGTGAATAATAACGCGGATAATCCGGTGATTAACGTGCGCAGCTACGGCGAAAACGCCGAAGATGTCGCGCGTTTCGGCATCGCGTTTACCGAAGGATTGCAGGGCGAAAACGTGTTGGCGACGGCGAAACATTTTCCCGGACACGGCGACACGGCGGTTGATTCGCATCGCGGTTTGCCGGTCATTGATTTTTCGCGCGACCGATTGGAAAAAACCGAATTTTCGCCGTTTCGCGCACTAATTAACGCCGGAGTCGGTTCGGTGATGATTTCGCATATTTCGATGCCGCAGCTCGACAACACGAAAGTCGAGCCGCTCAAACAATCAATCAAAGCGGCTTACGCCGAATCCGAAGTGATTACCGAAGGAACGACGATGCCCGCGACGCTCTCGCCGAACATCGTGACGAATATCGTGCGCAAAGAAATGAATTTCGACGGTTTGATCGTGACGGACGCGATGGATATGAGCGGTTTGACGCTTTATTTTAATCAGGAAGAAGCGGCGGTGCGCGCCGTTTTAGCAGGCAACGACGTGCTTTTGAAACCGGCAAATGCCGACGCGGCGATTCGCGGTCTGCGCGAAGCCGTCAAAACCGGCAGAATCACCGAAGCGCGGCTCGACGAATCGGTCAGAAAAATTCTCGCTTGGAAACACAAACTCGGTTTGAGCGAACGAAAAATCACATCGCTCGATGCGATTGACACGCAGGTTTCTAATGCGGCGACGCTTCAATTAAGCGAAGAAATCGCGCAAAATGCGATCACGCTCGTCAAAAAACAGGAAAACGCCGTGCCCGTTAAAAACGGCGCGCGCACAGTTGTTTTGTGCATCACGAACGGCGAAGACCGCAATTACGTCGGCAATTCGTTCGTCGCGCGGCTGCGCCAAAACGGTATGCGCGTCGAGCGCATCGTGATTGACGAACGCGCGACCGACAAAGAAATCGCCGACGCGATTGCCAAAGCGAAAGCGGCGGAAACGGTGATCGCCGGACTTTACGGACGCGTTCGTTCGGGCGCGAAAAATTCCATCGGACTTCCCGTTTCGGGCGAAAAAGTTTTGCGCGAAACGCTCGCCGCCAATCCGCAAACCGTTTCGGTCGCGTTCGGCAATCCGTATCTGTTGCGCGGTTTTCCCGAAATCAAAACATACGTCGTCGCTTACGGCGACATGCCTTCGCTGCAACGTGCGAGCGCCGACGCGATCACGGGCAAAATCGAATTCAAAGGTAAATTGCCGATTACGGTCGGCGATTACCCGCGCGGAACGGGTTTGAGCGCGGCGACAAAATAATTTGCGGTTGATAACGGGAAATCAGAAATTTCTCGGCGCGGAATTACCAGCGCGCAAACACTGAGAAAGCGGCGGTTTATTTGACTTCAAATAAACCGCCGCTTTTCTTTTTGATAACGGCAAAACCGGTAAAATTATTTTAGTTTCCGGCTGAAATATATTAAACTTTGCTTCACAATTAAGATTGCAAACACCGAAACTTTAACCAAACAATTTTTTTAGAAAATCAGGAGAAAATCCGATGTGTGAAAACTTTCCCGTCTTTATCGAAGAAGATTTCGCCGAACAATTGACCGAAGACGAAGCCGCGCTGCTCGCCGAAGACGAAAAAGATTTATCGAGCCTCGGCAAATCGCGGCGCAATTTTTTGGGCAAAATGTCGCTTGCCGCCGCCGCCGCGCAGTTGATGATGAACGATCAGACGTTTGCGATGAAATTTATGGAAAACGCGCCCGTCACGAATTTAACCGCGAGTCCATTTGCGATGACGGTTAAAATGACGATCAACGGCGCCGAACAAGCGGTCAATATCGAACCGTATGTGACTTTGCTCGACGCGCTGCGCGAGCGGCTCGATTTGACCGGCACGAAAAAAGGCTGCGATCACGGACAATGCGGAGCGTGTACGGTCATCATCAACGGCAAACGCGTGCTGTCGTGTCTGACGCTCGCCGCGCAAGCCGAAGGACAGACGGTAACGACGATTGAAGGTTTGGCGAAAGGCGACGATTTGCATCCGATGCAGGCAGCTTTCATCAATCACGACGGCTTTCAGTGCGGTTACTGCACGCCCGGTCAAATTTGTTCGGCGGTCGCGCTGCTCGATGAAACGAAACGCGGCGAGATCAGCTACGTTTCGGCGGGCATCAGTAAAAACAAACCGCAATTGACCGACGA
>SXVE01000478.1 GCA_005790265.1 Acidobacteriota bacterium
GCTGTCGGCATTTTTGCTTTACAGCGCCGCAACGCCCGAAAACATTTCGGATCATACGCTTTATCGCACTTTCTGGACGGCGGCGGCGATTATGCTCGCGGCGCTTTTGATTTCATTTTATTTTGTTCGGAAAAGGAAAAGCGAGTTTGCGGATTAAATTTTTATTTTTGGATAGTTGGCGCGAAAGATTTTGTGCGGCGAAAATTTTTATGCGGCAAGAATTGTCGAGTTTCAACTGACTGCGCGCTGTTGCTGCCACTGCGCGGCGGGAAAAACAAGCCGGAAAGTTGCGCCTGTGCCGTTTTCGCTTTTCGCTTCGATTGTTCCGGCGTGTTCCTGCACGATTCCGTAAGAAACCGCCAAACCCAAACCGGTGCCGTTGCCCACGCCTTTGGTCGTAAAAAACGGATCGAAAATTTTGTTGATATTTTCCGCCGAAATGCCTTCGCCCGTGTCGGAAACTTCGACGATCACACCGTCATTTTCGTCAAACTGAGTCTTCAGCGTAATTTTCCCGCCGTCGAACATCGCATCGCGCGCATTCAAAATCAAATTCGTGAAAACCTGCTGCAATTTCCCGCCGTTGCCGTAAATTTTCGGCGGCGCGGCGACGTAATTTTTGACGATTTCGACGCTTGATTTTCGCAACTGCGGTTCGAGCAATTGAAGCGTGTCGTCGAGCAATTTATTAACGTCAATTTCGTAAAAATCCGAGCCGTTTCCGGTACGCGAAAAATTCAACAGGTTGCCGACGATGTTCGATGCGCGGTCGGTTTGTTTCTGCATTTTTTGCAAAAGCGCGTGTTTCGGATCAGTTTCGGGAATCATTCCGAGCAGCATTTGCGTATAGCTCGAAACGCCGGTCAGCGGCGTATTGACTTCATGCGCGACACCGGCGGCGAGCAAACCGATGGAAGAAAGTTTCTCGCTCTGCTGCAAAGTTTCTTCGAGTTTGACGCGCGAAGTGACGTTTTCCAGCACGACAATCGCGCCGGTTTGATGATTGGAAGCCGAACGCAGCGGCGCGACCGCGACATTCAACATTAAGGATTTTCCGTGCGCGTCGTAAGTGTGAAGTTTGTAAGCGTTGCGAATTTCCGTCAGATGCCAGCGCGATTTTCCTAAAATATTTTCCAGATTGAGCGCGAAACTTTCATCGAAAACCTCTTCGATAACTTTTCCGACCGCATCTTCGCGTTTCAAACCGATCATTTGTTCAAAAGTCGTGTTGCAGCGCGTGATTCGTCCGGTTTCGTCAACCGCAATCAAGCCGACATTCACCGATTCGACGATTGATTCGTTAAATTCTTTGAGGAGCGCGAGTTCTTCGGCGCGGCTGTGCTGTTCCTGGTAAAGCAGACTGTTTTCGATGGCGACGCCGATATAACCGGACACGGTTTGCAGAATCTCCAAATCTTCGCTCGACAAAAGCGAGCCGTCGCTTGCTCTGCCGAGACCGATGACGGCGACCATTTTGCTGCGCACGACGCACGGCACAAAATAATGGAGTTCCTGCCGGTGAATATTTTTCCCGCTGAATTTCTCGATTTTGCCGATCAAACCGTTTTTTTCATTCGTCGCCGATTCGATGACAATATCGTCTTCCGGCGAATCGAATTCATCGGCGCGGACAACTCCTTTTTCGGCGGCTTTGCGGCGAATCATCTGCCGAAAATCGTTTGGAATTCGGTAATTTTCGCTGATGCCGATAAATTTCGCGAGACGATAACGCTCCGGCGCACTTTCGTCTTCGATAAAGACAGCGACTTTTTCGATGTCTAAAACTTGCCGCAACCTTTCAGTTAAAGCATTGAGCAGCGGATCGAGCGTTGTCGTCGCCGAAAGCGTTCTGCCGAAATCGAGTAAACCGTGCCGCAAATCGTAACGCTCGCCGTAAAAAAATCGCTCGGCGCGTTCCTGCAAATACTTTTTCAAAGGTTCGCTCAAAAGCACAATCGCGCCCATCGCGACAATCGCAATCAAGGCGCGCAGAGTGATTTCCGTGTTGGAAAGATTATTGCCGACGGCAAGAAACACCAGACCGAGCGCGACGGCACCGATCATCATCGCAATCATCAGCGTCGTCAGCGCATAAACGAGTGCGCGCCGGACGACGACGTCAACGTCCATCAAACGATAACGCACGACCGAATGCCCGAAACTAAGCGGAATTAACGCGAGCGGCAAAGTAGTCAGAGCGACGCTGAAATTGTCTTCGCCGATGTCGAAAAACCGCTGGGCGATTTGAAAAAGGATGATCGGCACGAGCGCGAGAATCGTTCCCCACATCGCCCATTTTAAGCGCTGGCGAACGAGCGGCTGGCGATTTTTGAGAAAGCGCCAAACTAGAAAACCCGCACCGAGCGCCGTGCCGATGACAAAATGGTAAAAATTAGCGCGGTAAATAACGCCGAAAACATTGTAGCGACCGGCGAGAGCAGCAATCGCCGCAGTCATACTCGAATCCGGAAAAATTTGCGGAATAATGGAAATCGGAAGCAGCGTCGCGGCAATCAGAACAGCCGGAATGTACAAAACGAAAGTTTTCCAGCGCGGCGTATCGAAAACTTCGCTTCTGACCGGATAACGAATGCAGAAATGCAGAAATAACGGCACGAAAAAAGCGAATGCGCAATCGTCCAAAAGACTGATCGCTAAATCGAAATCTTCGCCTGTGCCAAGCGGTTTGTAAGTGTGAAATATAAAAGCCGCCAGACAAACAGCGGCAAAATGCAGCACGAACGGCGCGTGTCCGCCCTGCTTGAACAAAACGAAGATTCCGACCGTTAACCAAAAAAATCCGACGATTGAAAGACAAATTAGTGAAGCCGTCCAGCGTGACACCGAATCCACGCGGCGCAAATCAGCGTAATAATAATTATCGGCAAAAGTGTAAGTCGGCTTTTGATAAAAATACGTCAAACTGCCGTCAACGCCGGCGGTTTCGAGATACATTTGCACGTCGGAGGGAGAAACTATTTCGTCAAATTGTTTTTCATCGAGGCTGACGGCAATCAAGCGGTCGCCTTTTGAAATTCCGGCGCGCGAGGCAGCAAAACCGGGCGATACTTTTTCAGCATAAATTCCGTCGCTTTTTTGCGTCCACTGAACGCCGTCGGTCGGAGGAAGTTTGTTGAACGCTCTCTGGGAAAGATTGAGTGCGCCGCCGATCACGAACAAAACGCTGGCGATCAGCCACACCAAACTCCAACTTGTCAGCAACTTACCCTTCATTTTATGTGGAACAGAGTTTACCGATGGTTTTAGAATGCAAAATGCGTTCCTGTGCGGCAACAATGGCTCGCTGAGTTTTCTGACATTGTTTTATCGGCTTTCTACAACGTTTTAACGCCAATTAAAGTTTTGCTCACCAACAAAGCCTATTCAAGATTTTGCTTTGTAATCCGAGATTTTGGAAATAAAAAAAGTCTAAAGCCGCGCCGACTTTAGACTTTTTTTGCTTTCTTTCTAAGCAATTTGCCTGTTTGCTAAAATCTGACCAAAATTCCGCCGCGCAAAGTTCTTCGTTGACCGTTGAGCTGCAAAGTTCCGTCTTCCGTACTGACGCCTGACTGGAAATCGAGTAAATTTCTCGCATCAACGATGGCTTCGGCACGAATCGGCAAACCTAAAGTCGGCAATGACTGAGTCACTAAAATGCTTAGACCCGGATCGTAAATCGCCAATCTGCCTTGAAACGGGTCAACGGCGAAAACTGTCGCCTGCGGTGATAATCGAAAAACGGTTTTGATATTGGTTCCGGTTTTCAAATCGGCATCAAGCTGACCGAAAAACGTTTGAAAAAACGCATTTTCGAAAACGTTCGATGGAGTGGAAATGCCGTTTTCCGAAATTCTCTGACCGCTGCCGACCGAATAACCGGCGGAAGTAGTAAAACGGCTGTTTAAGCGGCGCGAATAGACGAGTCGCGCGCCATGCGCTTTGCCTTGCTGATTGGCGACAAAGTCGTTGAAATCTTCGGTTCCCAAAACATTAAACGGCAAATTCGTCAAACCGACTCCGCGACCGAGCGTTGTATCAAAAAAGATGTTCGCTTCGACGTTCGATTTATTATCGAGCACGCGTTCGATACCGAATTCCAAACGGCGACTTTTGTTCATCTGCGGTCGGTTGTTTTCGGTTAACGCGAAATCTTCAATCGCTACCGGCTCATTAAAAATTACCGAAGAACCTTCCAAATCAATCGCATTCGCCCAGTTTTTCTGTTCGTTTGAATTTGTAAACGCGGTGCGCAAACGAGTTTTTTCGTTAATATCAAACTGGAGACCGGCGCGCGGACTAATCGAAAAATCGTCACCGGCACCGGTAAACTGCGAGTAATCAATGCCGAAAACGAGAATCACATCATCGCGCACTTTCCATTCGTCGAGCGCTTGCACGGAAAACTGCCCGAGATTCTCAATTTTCCTTTCGTTCTTGACTGTGCCGAGATTGCCGAAAGAAGTATTTAAGCGAACTTGATGATTGTCGTCAGGGCGAAATTTGAAACTGCTTTCTAATCTCGTCGGCGCGTTTTTCGTTCCAACTTGTCCGGCGAGAACGACTTCGGCATTTTCGCTGATCGGCACAAGAGTAGCGAAATTTATCCCTGTAAAACTTCCTTTTTCCGAGCCGGCAAAATAAGTTTCAACTACGGTTTGCCCGTTTCTTTCGCTTTTTTCTTCCTCGTCATCGCTCGCGGCGACATCGCTTTCTTCAGCGGATTTTTCGCCGATTACGTTTTCGTCAATCGGCGCATTGCCTTCCTGATTTTGATAAATCGAACGCTGCGTTTGCGCTGCGCGAATCAGCCATTTGCTGTTGTTGCGATCAGCTTTTTTCTCGGGCAAAGTGTTTCCGCCGCCAGCGCGTTCAAGCTTAAAGCCGTAATTGAGTTCGGCTGAACGATTGACCGCAACTTCGGACAGTGTGATCGGATTGAATCCCTGCGCGACCGCTAAAATTTTATAAGTTCCGGGAAGTATTTTGGCGAGAAAAGCGCCGTCGGAATCGGAGCGAACCTGTTTGAGAAGTTTGTCTGTTCCGACGCGAAAAATCGAGACGTAAGCGTTAGAAATAGGACTTCCGCCTTGATCGCGAACAACTCCTTTGATGATTCCCAATGCTCCGGTTTTTTGCATGACCGCCGCTTTATGAATCGGCGGCGCGCTTGAAAACATCGTCGCGCAAACCGTCAGGGCGACGAGAAACGGCGTCAGAATTGTTTTTTGGTTACCGGAGAACAACATCAAAAAGCGACCTATGATAAAACAGCTAAACTAAACGATTTTACTCTCAAAATACTGAAAAATCGTCATTCGATATCAGATGATGCTTAAAATAATGGCAAAACACGCACGATTGGTATTTTGTTTCGTAAAAGCAAATGTGTCAAGCTATCAGCGACACTAATTTTTGTTCTTTAGGATGCATCGCAATCTCTATTGTTTGCTTTTGCCGCCGATAAATTTCAGAAGATTTATTCGCAAGCCTGTTTGTCGCACTTGACAAAGTTTGAACTGCGGCTAGAATAAAAACTTGCTTTTCCATACCACTTGGCGAAAGCGAATCGGAGACGTGGCTGAGCGGCTGAAAGCGGCGGTTTGCTAAATCGTTGTAGTCCAAAAGACTACCACAGGTTCGAATCCTGTCGTCTCCGCCATTATATTTGCGAGGCTATTTCAGTAATACGAGCTGAAATAGCCTTTTTAATTTTATTGGTTCATCGGTTAAACTCGCAGTTTGGAATTTGTCACAACTAGCGGAGTTTATTAAATGTTCATTGAAATTCAATTGGCGCTGCTCGAAGCCTCGACATGGTCAAATATGTTCGTGCTCGACGCGGAAAAAGTAACGTATCTCGAAAAAGTCGTTCGTCCGCTGATCGTTTATTTTGCGATGATTGTGCTGCTCAGGATTTTCGGCAAGCGCGAATTAGCGGAATTGAATCCGATTGATTTCGTACTGTTACTGCTCATTTCCGAAGCCGTTCAGAATGCGATTATCGGCGACGATACATCGCTCTCCGGCGGCGTTATCGGAGTTATAACATTGCTGGCAGTAAATTACCTGATGGCTTTTATCAAATTTCGCGTGCCGCCGATTGAGCGATTAATCGAAGGCTCGCCGAAAGTGTTGATCGAAAATGGCAAAGTCAATCAGGATGTTTTGAGCCGCGAATTGATGACCGAAGACGATCTGGAAGTGATGGCGCACGAAGAAGGTTTGGACAGCGCGAAAGAAATCGAAAAACTCGTTCTCGACCCGAACGGAACGTTTCTAGTGGAAGCGAAAAACGACATTAAAGACGCGCACTTTAAAAAAGAAGTTCTCGAAAAAATTGATAAACTGACCGAACAGTTAAAAGATTTACAAAATTCATTGCAAAAATCATAAACGACGAAATTTATAAAATAATATGACGACCAGAGTTAGATTTGCTCCAAGCCCGACCGGATATTTGCACATCGGTTCCGCCCGCACCGCGCTTTTTAATTATCTTTACGCCCGCAATGTCGGCGGAAAATTTCTGCTGAGAATTGAAGATACCGATATGGCGCGTTCGACCGACGAATCAACGCGCTCGATTCTCGAAGGCTTGCAATGGCTCGGTTTTGCGCCCGATGAAGAAATCGTTTTCCAATCGAACAACGCCGACAAACATCGCGCCGTCGCTCTGAAATTACTCGAAGAAGGCAAAGCGTATCGCGATTTCACGCCGAAAGCCGCGCCTTCGGACGGCAATATCAAACAAACCATCGCCGACCGCGCGCGCGCCAATCAAGGCGTTAAAGATATGCGCGACAACGAGTTCCGCGATTTATCCAAAGAAGAATCCGACCAACGCGCGGCGAGCGGCGAACCGTTTGCGATTCGCCTAAAAGTTCCCGAAACCGGCAAAACCGTTTTTGAAGACGCAGTTTACGGCACAAACGAACGCGATTACGCCGAAACCGAAGATTTGGTTTTGCTGCGTTCCGACGGTCATCCGCTCTACAATCTCGCCGTCGTTTGCGACGACATCGAGATGGAAATCACCGATGTCATACGCGGGCAGGATCATTTGACGAACACGCACAAACAGATTTTGATTTACGAAGCGCTCGGCGTAAAACCGCCAAGATTCGCGCATCTGCCGCTGATTTTAGCGCCGGGCGGCAAAAAATTATCGAAACGCATTCACGGCGAAATCGTTTCGATGACGACTTACCGCGACGCCGGTTTTTTAGCCGCCGCGTTTCGCAATTTTCTCGCGCTGCTCGGCTGGTCGGCAGGCGAGGAACAGGAAATTTACAGCCTCGATGAATTGATCGAAAAATTTAAGCTCGAAGGTATTCACCGCAGCAACGCGATTTTCAATTTCGACGCCAACAATCCGAAACGCTGGACGGACGACAAAGCGATCTGGATGAACGCCGAATACGTCCGCACGATGCCGCTCGCCGAGCTTTTGCCGTTCGTTAAAACCGAATTAAAATCCGCCAAACTCTGGCGCGACGAATACGAAGACGATGACAAAGCGTGGTTTGAAAACACGGTTGATTTAATCCGCGAACGCTTTTTCACGCTCAAAGATTTCTCGACGCAGGGACGCGCCTATTTCTCGGAAGATTTCGATTTCGACCAAAAAGCCGTCGAAAAAAATCTGCTCAAATTTTCCGAATTAAAAACGCTGCTGCCCGAACTCGCCGAACGCTTCGCCGCGATGGAAGATTTTTCGCACGATGCGATAGAAGAAACCGTCAAAAGTTTCACCGAAGAAAAAGGCTCAAAACTCGGCGTCATTATGAACGGCGCGCGCGCTTTGCTCACCGGATTAGCCGTCGGACCTTCAATGCTCGCCGTTTTTGAAACGCTCGGCAAAGAAAAATCCGTGATGAGATTGAAAAGTCAGGTCGCGTGGAATTTATAATGCGACTTTGCAAA
>SXVE01000479.1 GCA_005790265.1 Acidobacteriota bacterium
ATGGTGTTAACATCATGGAATTTTGCAAGGCTTTCAACGCGAAAACCCAAAATGATGATCCGGATATGAAAGTGCCGGTCGTTATCACGGTTTACGCTGATCGCTCATTCACGTTTGAAACAAAAACTCCACCGGCAGCCGACTTGATTCGCAAAGCCTCTGGAATTCCGAAAGGTTCTGGAAAACCGAACAAAGAAAAATCCGGTACGATTTCGCGCGCGCAGATTGAAGAAATTGCTAAAAAGAAAATGCCTGATTTGAACACGACAAATCTGGAATCGGCAGTCAAAACAATCGAAGGTACGGCGAAAAGTATGGGATTGACAATAGAATAGTTTTTGACGAAAGAGGGAGAAGTGTTCGCCTGAGAAACTCAAATAGATAAAGAGAAGACGATGGCAAATTCAAAAACATTTCGCTAATTACCTCAAGCAATAAAATGGCAAAAAAAGGAAAAAAATATCTTGCCGCTCAAGAAAAAGTTGAAGTCGGCAAGAAATACGCGCTTGAAGAAGCGGTTACCAAATTAAAAGAAATCGCATTCGCTAAATTTGATGAAACCGTCGAATTAACGATGTGGCTCGGAGTTGATCCGCGTAAAGCAGACCAGCTCGTTCGCGGAACAATCGTTCTGCCGCACGGTCTCGGCGGAAAAGCAAAACGAGTTGTCGTTATCGCACAGGGCGATAAAGTACGCGAAGCTGAAGAAGCCGGAGCCGATATGGCGGGCGGAGACGACATTGTTGATAAAATTAAAGGCGGCTGGTTGGATTTCGACGCACTAATCGCAACGCCGGATATGATGGGCAAAGTCGGTCAGCTCGGTAAAGTTTTAGGTCCGCGCGGTTTGATGCCCAATCCGAAAACCGGAACGGTAACGATGGATGTTAAAACCGCAATTCAGGAAACGAAAGCCGGTAAAGTCGAATACCGCGTTGACAAGACGGGAGTTATTCACAGCCCGGTCGGCAAAGTATCTTTCGACGACGCGAAACTTTTGGAAAACACCAGAACATTAATCAATGCGGTGATGAAGGCGAAACCGACAACTGCAAAAGGGCGCTACTTAAAGAAAATTAATTTGGCAGCAACAATGAGTCCGGGTGTTTTGCTCGATGAATTATCTTACGTTTAATAAGTGAGGTGCGAATAAAAAATGAAAACAAGAGAAAGAAAACAAGAAGACTTAAACGCCCTCGCGGAGCAATTAAATAATTCTAAATCGGCAATGGTCGTTGGTTTTAACAAATTAACGGTTAACAAAGACCAGGAATTTCGCAGCAGATTACGCGAAGCAGGCGCAAATTATCAAGTTGTAAAAAATACAATCGCGCGGCTCGCCGTAAAAGGCACTTCATTTGAAGGAGCCAGCGAATTCTTCAAAGGCGTAACCGCTATTGCATGGACGGAAAATGATCCGGTTGTACTGTCAAAAGCGGTATCGAAATTCGTTAAAGATAACGCGGATATTTACACGTTCAAAGCCGGTGTTGTTGAAGGTCGCGTCGTTAATTTGGATCAGGTTGAACAAATTGCGAGTTTGCCTTCAAAAGAAGAGCTTATTTCACAATTGCTTTATGTCATCAACGCTCAGGCACAGCGTATCGTGACGGTCATCAATGCCGTTCCGCGTGACTTGGCAGTTGTAATCAAGCAAATCGGTGACGCTAAACCGGAAACATCAACGAAAACTGAAACTTCCGAAGAAAAACCGGCGGATATACAGGCTGAAGAAGCTTCTGCTGCGCCGACAGAATCTGAAGAAACTTCTGAACCGACAGCTGAAACAGCACCGCAAACCGATGAAAATGCGGGAGATGCAGCTCCGGAAGCGTAAGCAAAATCAGAATAATTTTTACAAGCCGTACTCAAGGAAAACGAGCGAAGCAATTTGTCAGGTTGTTTTGCGGCTCGGACGCTTTTTTAAGGAGATGCAACCCGTAAAATCGAGTCCCGTGGGTTCTCGCGGCTGACACAAACAAAACAATCAATGGAAAATTGAAAAAGATTTACATTGACGGTTTTTCAAATAATAAACACAGAACCCTATTTGGAGGAATATATATTGTTATGGCAGTTACAAAAGACGAAGTAGTTGAATTTTTAAAAGGTATGACGTTGCTCGAAGCGTCTGAATTGGTCAAGGAATTAGAAGAAGTTTTCGGCGTTTCGGCGGCTTCGGGCGGCGGAATGATGATGATGGCTCCGGCGGCGGGCGGCGGTGATGCTGCTCCTGCTGCGGAAGAAAAAGATTCATTTGACGTTGTTTTAACCGCGGCTGGCGGAAACAAAATTGCGGTCATTAAAGTTGTTCGCGAAGTCGTTTCCGGTCTTGGTTTGAAAGAAGCTAAAGAATTGGTTGATGGCGCGCCGAAAGCAATTAAAGAAGGCGTTTCCAAAGACGAAGCGGAAGAAATCAAAACCAAATTGACCGAAGCCGGTGCTTCAGTCGAAGTCAAATAATTTTTGTCAACCCAAACATCCAACGACGCATCGAAAGGTGCGTTGGTTTGAAGTAAAAAAGTTATATTGGTAGAATAAAAAGGCAAGCGAGCGAGTGGAAAATCTCGTCGCTTGCCGTCTTTATCGAAATTGAAATTTAGCTGATGAAGTTGGGTTTCTTAGGTTTAAAAGCGATTTCTCGCAAAATAAAAGTGGAGAGCTGGTGTCTCTTTTGAGCACTCTCAAAAAATTAGTAACAGCTTAAAACTGCTGATTATAGCGGTCAAGGTAGAGTTTACCTTCGACCGCATTTGCCGTCTTTTCTTGAAAATTTATTGGGAAGTTTTGTGACAAATGCATCCTACCAATAAAAAATGATTTAATCAACATAATTTTTCTTCAAGATCTGTTTTTATACAATTATGATTAATAATCCGCTTCAAAATAATACTAATGGGCTTGGTCGTCGAACAAGTCGTGCGCCGGAGCGTGTAGATTTCTCAAAGATTTATACGTCGGCTCAGATTCCGAATTTGATCGAAGTGCAGCGTGAATCCTACAACCGTTTTTTGCAAATGGATTTGATTCCCGAAGAGCGCGATATGGTCGGGCTGCAAACGGTTTTTCAGTCAATTTTTCCGGTTTCGGATTTTCGCGAAACGGCGACATTGGAATTTGTTGAGTACCAAATCGGCAACTGGCAGTGTAAATGCGGCAACCTTGAAGGTTTGGAGCATCTGCGCACAAATTGTAAAGAGTGCGGTTCTAAAATTAAAGTTGATCCGTTTAATCCGGCGGAAGTTTTGTGTAATAACTGCGGAACTTTTAACTCGGTGCGCCCGAAACTTTGTCCGAACTGCGGCGAACCGGTCGGTTTAAAACACAAACACGATCAGCAGGAATGTCAGGAACGCGGAATGAGTTATTCGGTGCCGCTCAAAGTCAAAATTCGCTTGACGGTTTTTGACAAAGACCCGGACACCGGCGTTTCGACAATTCGCGACATTAAAGAAGAAGATGTTTTCTTCGGCGAAATTCCGCTGATGACCGACAACGGAACGTTTATCATTAACGGTACCGAACGCGTCATCGTGTCGCAGCTTCACCGTTCGCCGGGAGTTTTCTTCAAAGGCGACCGCGATGAATACTTAGCGAAGATTATTCCGTATCGCGGTTCGTGGGTTGAATTTGAATACGATCAGAAAGGAATTTTGCATGCTCGTCTCGGCAAGCGCAAAATCCTCGCGACAATTTTTCTGCGCGCTTTGGGTTTATGGCTCAATCCGCAGATTGATATGAAAACGATTTCCGATCAGATTCTGGAAGAAGTCGTTAAAAATGCCGAATACTCGAACGCGGATATTCTGCGCTTGTTTTATACGACGGACGAAGCGATTGTCGAAAAAGGAAAAGTTTTCGTCAAAATTAAGCCGGAAGGTGAAACAAATCTGACCGGAATGCGCGCCGAAGAAGATGTCAAAGACAAAGACGGCGAAGATGTAGTTCGGTTCGGAAAGAAAATCACGGCTTCGGCGCTGCGCGAGTTGAGAAAGCTCGGAGTTGAAAAAGTCGAAGTTGCGGTCAACGATTTTGAAGGCGCCGTTGCGCTCGATGATGTTGTTAACACGGAAACGGGCGAAGTCGTCGTCGAATCGGCAAGCGAAATTACCGCCGCCAAATTGCAGCAATTAGTCGAAGAGGGCGTCGAAAACTTTTCGCTTTACTTCCCGAAAAAAGACAGTATCGGTGAAATCATTTCCCAGACGCTGAAAAAAGACGCGATTACCAAACCGGTTGACGCGCTGCTCGAAATTTACCGAAAAATGAGACCGGGCGATCCGCCGACCGTGCCGACCGCTTATCGTCTGCTCGAAGGAATGTTTTTTGATGCGCGCCGTTTTGATTTGTCGCGCGTCGGACGCTTGAAATTCAATATCAAAATGGGCAGACCGGAACGTCACGATATCAATAATCCGCTTTTAACGGCAGATGATTTCGTTGAAGTGGTGAATTACCTGCTACGAATGAAACGCGACAGCGACAATTATTTCCAGGACGATATTGATCACCTGGGAAATCGCCGCGTGCGTGCCGTCGGCGAACTGCTCGAAAACCAATTCCGTATCGGACTTGAGCGAATGGAACGCGCGATCAAGGAAAAAATGTCCATTCAGCAGGACATGTTCACGACAATGCCCAGGGATTTGGTTAACGCCAAACCGGTAACTGCGGCTGTTCGCGAATTTTTCGGTTCGTCGCAGTTGTCGCAGTTTATGGACCCGCCGAATCCTGTGTCGGAAATCTCGCACAAGCGTAGTCTGTCCGCGCTCGGACCGGGCGGTTTGTCGAGAGAGCGCGCGGGTTTCGAAGTCCGCGACGTACACCCGA
>SXVE01000480.1 GCA_005790265.1 Acidobacteriota bacterium
AGCGCGAGAACATCGGTCGGAAGTTCGGATAATTGCGACAGTGCGCGTACGACCAAAAGCTGCGACACGCCGACGCGAAAACTGCCGGAAATCAGTTTGTTGTAAATCAGCCGCTGCGAATAATTCATCCGCGCCCACGCCGCCAAAACTTCTTTTTTTTGCGTTTCTTCGTCCGAACCGCGCAACGGAAGCAGCTCGTTTTCAACCAAAACGTGCAGCGGCGTTTCGTCAATTTCCGTGTTGTTCGGCAACAGCAGCGCAATCGTTTCCGCGCCGTCGCCGACCGTATCGCGGGATTCGTCAAACAGCCATTCGGGAATTCCCGAAAGTTCCAAAGCCCATTCGCGCAGCTTTTTCGACGGCACAATCTGGCGCGGTTTTCTGCCCGATAGAAAATACAAAGCCCACGCCGCATCGGATTTTTCCGCCTGCGCGAAATAAATTTTCAACGCTTCGATTTTCTCGTTCGTCTTATTCGTGCGGTCGAGTTCGTTGTAAAGTTCGGTGAATAATTTCATTCAAATGGATAACTGATAATGGATGGTTGATAATAAAAGCCAAAAATCTTCCGGATAATTATCAACTATCCATTATCAGTTATTAACTCCTCTTTTTCTTCTTCATCGCCGTAATTTGTTTTGAGCGGAACGGCGTGCTGACCGTTTTCGTTGAGCCAGCGGACGAGTTCGGGAATAAATCCGTGCGTGACGTAAACGGTTTCGGCTTCCGCGTTTTTAATCGCCGTTTGCAGTTCCGTCCAATCGGCGTGATCTGACAAAACAAAGCCGCGATCAACCGCTTTCCTTCTTCTCGCGCCGCGCACCATCATCCAGCCGGACGCAAAACCGGTCGAATGCGCGCCGAATCTTTTCAGCCATTGCGAACCGTGCGCCGACGGCGGCGCTACGATTAGGCTTCCGGCAAATTCCTTTTTGCTTTCGACCGCGCCGACGTATTTCGTGTCCGGCAAATCAACGCCCGATTCGCGATACGCTTCGGTCAGACGCTCGACCGCGCCGTGAGTGAAAATCTTTCCGATTGAGCGGTCAATGCCGTTCATAATGCGCTGCGATTTCCCCACCGAATACGCGAAAATCACCGAGACTTTCCCTTTTTCCTGATTCAGCCGCCACCAGTCGTTGATTTCTTCAAAGATAAATTCGGTCGGCTGCCAGCGGTAAATCGGCAGTCCGAAAGTCGCTTCGGTGATGAAATGATGACACTTAACGAATTCGTAAGGCGCGGCGGTCGCGTCCGGCATTAATTTATAATCGCCGGAAACGCACCAGACTTCGCCTTTATATTCGACGCGCACCTGCGCCGAACCGAGAACGTGTCCCGCCGGATGAAACGAAACTTTGACGCCGTCAATCGTCGCCGTTTCGCCGTATTTCTGCGTCGAAATCTTAGCTTCATCGCCGAGCCGAATCCGCGAGAGCCGCGCGCCTTCTTCCGGCACTAAATAATCCTGATTTCCGCGGTAAGTATGATCGGCATGTGCATGCGTGACGACGGCTCTTTTGACCGGAAGCCACGGATCAATATAAAAATCGCCTTGTTCGCAATACAAACCTCGGTCGGTTAATTTTACTAAAGTGCTTCGCTTCATAGACTTGTAAAAAATTTTCGATTGCAAATATTATTCCCCTTTCAACTGACGATTTTATTTTTTATTTTCGCGCGGCTAAACGCTGCAGATTCGTTTGAAAGCGCGATTGAAATAAGATTTGACGCGTCGGCATAATTTTTGCGCTGATGAAGGCGTCGAACGCTGCTGTTCGCAGACGATACAAATATAAATAACTTTATGAAAAATTCTTTACACGATCTTCCGGCGGCGGAGCGACTTTCCGAGCTGCTTGATTTGGCTGTCGGTTATCAGCGCGCGAAAGTTTTATTTACTTTCGCTGAGTTAGGAATTGCCGACGTTTTACAAAAAAAACCGCTCGAAGCATCAGAAATCGCGCGGCTGAAGAACATCGAAACTTTGGCAGCCGACCGATTTCTGAGCGCGGCGGTTTCCGTCGGACTGCTGGAAAAAGACGGCGAAAAATATAAAAACACTGATTTAGCCGAACAATTTTTGGTAAGCGGCAAAGAATTTTATCTTGGCGGACAAATTAAGAGATACAGCGAGCGGAGTTATCCGGCGTGGGAGAATTTGCCCGATCACTTGAAAAACTGGAAATACGGCGAGACAGCCGACGCCGCGCCGGAAGAAGATGATCAGGGCGGCGAAGCGATGGCGGAACAGCATAATTTGTCGCTTTTGCACGGACGCTATTTAGCGCAAGCGTTTGATTTTTCCGGTTTCAAAAAAATTCTGGATTTGGGCGGCGGAACCGGCGCGATGTCCATCGGATTATGTCAGCATTATGCGCATCTCGAAGCGTGCGTTTTCGATTTGCCGGAAAATATCAAAGTCGCGCAGGAATTTGTTAATGATAGTCAACTCCAAACTCGTATCGAATGTGTCGGCGGAGATTTTCAGAAAGACGCGCTGCCCGAAAATTTCGACGTCGCGCTGCTCGCCAATTTTATGTCGGTTTCCGATGAATCGGCGAATAAAAAAGTTTTGCGCGAAATCTACGAAAAACTTCCGGTCGGCGGCGTTTGTTTACTGAGCGGTCTGATTCTCGACGATTCTCGATTGGCACCGCAAACAGCGGTTTTGTTTTGCCTCGAAGACATTTGCTGGAACGCGCCCGATGTCGAACGAAGCGAGCACACTTACGCTGAATGGTTGCGCGAAACTGGTTTTACAGACGTTCGCAGCGAAATCTATCTCGCCTCGACAAAATTTATTTGCGGCTACAAAAAATAAAAAAGCTTTGATTTTCTCAATCGAGCAACTGATTTGCATTAAAATTTTGCGACATTAACTCACTAAAACCGCTGTTTTATTGAGTTAAATTTATAATTTATTGTGGCATCAAAAATGCTGATTACTGGTCTAGCTTGATTTTTATCAACCAATTCTGGAGGAATCTATTCAAATGTCATTAATAAACTGTCCTGATTGCGGACACGAAGTTTCAACGACGGCAACTGCTTGCCCGAATTGTGGGCATCCTTTTGCCAAACCGATTATCGAAAGAAAAGTTGTTGTCGCCGATGTTCCGCGCGAAGATAACGGCATTCCCACGTGGGTTTTCGCCGTTTTAGGAATTGTCGGCGTGCTCGTTTTGTTTCTTTTATTCGTGTTTGCCAGCAGAGATGACGAGCAGGCGGCGAATCGTTCGGTGAACGTCAATCTCGCCGCGCAGAGGGAAATCGGCAACACGCGCGACGTTGCGCGTTCGGATTCCTCGGTCGCTACAACCACAACAATTCCGTCGTCCGGTTCGCAAACTTTGACCGTTCCGTCAACTTCAGCGCCGTCAACCGTTACGGTTCCGCCGTCTTCGTCATCAGCAACGACGATCACAAACGTTCCGAGCGAGCCGGTTGATAAAGGAACCGTCGTGATTGACGCGAAAATCGCCGGTAAATCCGGAACGCCGCAGGCTGTCCGCGCGGAAAAATTTTATCTGCTCGATAAAGACGTGGAGAGCATTTTGAGCGAAGCTGATTTGGAGCCGATCAACGGTCAATCTTTGAAAAACAGTTTGGGTTTGGCGATTTTATATCCATCGCGCTACGGCGATTTCAGCAGCAAAGCCTTGAGCGCGATTAATAAACATATCAAATACAACACTTTGACCGATTCGAGCGGCAAAGGCGAAATGAAAAATATTGACCCGGACAGTTATTATTTATTCGGCGTGACGAAAAGCGGCAACGGATTTGCAGTTTGGAGCAACCAGGTTTCGATTGTCGCCGGGAAAAACGCTTTGAATTTAAGTCCGCAAAGATTGACCGAAGTCGAAGTTGCCAATGAAGAAGAGTAATTTCCATTGAATTACTTGTCCAATTAGAAAAAAAGAGAGACGCAAATTAGAAAATTTTGCGTCTCTCTTTTTTCGTTTGTAATTACGAAATTATTTTTCTGTTGCTGTAAAAGTCAGCAGCAGATTTTTGCCGCGGTATAAATACAGCTTATCGTTTTTTATCGCAAAATTGTTGGCTTTGCTTAATCCGTCCATAAATTCTCGCTGAAGCTGCATTACCTCGTCTTTGCAGGCGCGCATTGTGGAGATGAGTTTGGAAAAATTAATGTTCGCTCCGTTTTTGCGATAATTGCCGCCGAAACTGTTGCAGCCTGAGTATCCGCCCGCGCTTTTTTTCGCATTGTCAAAAACGATGAACGCCGGTTCGTCGGTATCAATCGTCGTCGTAGTTTTCGTCGCTTCGAGCATCCATTTTTTATTTTCCAAATTTACCGGCACTTGTACCGCCGCGTTTTCCGCCGTGACGAATGTCAGGAGCAAGCGATTTTCAGCGAAAAACTTGAGAGTATTGCCGGTTCGCGTGAATTTCGTCGTTTTGCCGAGCGCGTTGACGAGTTCGGTTTCGCGCTTCATCACGTCGCTTTGCGCGCAAAACTTTTTGGTGGCACCGATGCCGGAAAACTTGATGTTTTTGCCGTCAGCGTCGAAGCTGCCGAACATTCTGTTGCATCCGCCGTTTCCGCTAAGACGATTTTCGCTCGTCTCAAACTCGATAAACGCCGCGTTTTTGCCGATTTTCTGTTCGCCAATCTGACTGAGATTCCAGCGCGTTCCGCTCAGCTCGCCGCGCGGCGATTGACTGAAACCGGCGACCGTCAACATTCCGAGTAAAATCAGCGATGCGCAGTAAAGTTTAATAGTTGTAGTGTTCATAATTCCCTTAGCCTCGATAAAATCATTGGTTGCGGCGAAACGATTGTCGCCTTTTCGTTTTTAGAACGAAACGAAACAAAACGACTTGCATTAACAATTTTTTTTGCGGACGAATTCGGCAAACGCATTTTTCAAAACGGTTAATAATTTTGTTATCAACAATCTGAATCGCAAAATCTAATTAACAACTTCAAGAAAATTATGTATAATCTTTCGGTATTTGCAATCAGCAAATTTTGCAACTCAATTCGACATTTTCGGCACTAACTCTTTCGGCTTGAATAACGCCGCTTTCCCAATCCATTTTCGGTGGTTTTCGTTTTTTCCGAATGAATGCGATTTTTTCCAAACATCATTTAGATTTCAGTTTTTCGTGGAGGTCAGTATGTTATTTAAATCCGGTTTTCTTCGTTTAGTCTGCTCATTCTGCTTGGTTTTTGCGCTCGCGTCCGTTGCCTTCAGCGACACGATTCGCCTCAAGGACGGCAGCATTATCAAAGGTAAAATAATCAATTTTACCGGCGGAACTTTTACCGTCGCTATCGGCGATGGATCGCGCCAGCGGCAGATGACTTTTTCCGCCGCCGACATTGATTCGATTCAATTCGACGCGCCGCAGACGGCGGCTGTCGGAACCTTAAAAACCAGCGGCGCGCCGGTCAACGATAATACAATCATCACGGTCGGTCAAAACAGCCGCGTTTCCGATACGCCGCCGCCCGCGCCGAAAATTATCAAAACAGACAATTTTCCGCCAGCAAATAAACCGAATATTGTCGAGCCGCCAATCAATAACACCAACAATCAAGTTGTCGAACCGGCTGCGCCCGTTAACACCGCCAAAAACAATACGGTAAAACCGATTGAATTGAACGTCAAAGTTTTGGCTGACAACACGGCAAACGGCTGGTCGAATTCGGGTTGGGTGGTTCGCAAAGGGCAGAAAATTCGCATTTCCGGCAACGGACGAGTTTCGCTCGGCGGCGGACGTTTTTCGACGCCTTCCGGTATCTCAACTCTGCCGGACAATGACAAATTAATGAAAAACGTGCCGACCGGGGCATTAATCGCCGTTGTCGGCGATGACAACAACGAATTCGTTTACGTCGGCAACGAGCGCGAATTCATTGCCGAGCGCGACGGTTCGCTGTTTCTCGGAGTCAACGAAGGAAATCTGAACGATAATTCGGGCGCTTTCGATGTAAAAATCGAAATTGACGCTGCGCCGGGAAATTAGTTTTTGATTCCCCTTCAAAAAACGCAAAAACTGTAAAATCACCAAAACAGTCGCTGCCGAAATGTGAAATCTTATTGATTGAATACATTTCGCCGCGACTGTTTTTTCGTTTGAGTCAGCAGGATAAAATCCTTGATTTAAACCAACCAAAAGAGCACAATCAGTATCTAAACTAGCGAATTCCAACAAAAAGGCAAAATTTATGAAAAATATGCGGCGACCGTTTTTCGCTTTGATCGTTTTATCGTTATTAATCACCAATTTCGGAGCGAACGTTTTCGCTCAATCGCGCCCGCAGCGTCCTGACGCGCCGAAAGGAAACGGCAAGGCGAATCAGCGTCCGACGCCGAAAACCGAAGAAGAGCTGAAAAAGGAAGCGGAACAGCGCCGCATTGCCGAAGAAGAGAAAAACGCTATCGTTGATACCGAAATTCTTAAAGTTGATACGAACATCGTCAACGTTGATGCCGTCGTTCTCAATAAAAAAACCGGACAAATCATTACCGGTTTGAAAAAAGAAAATTTTGCTATTTTTGAAAACGGAGTAAAACAGGAAATCGCCAATTTTGCGACGCCCGAAGCGCCGATTACGGTTAGTTTGGTCGTCGAATACAGCAAATGGTCGGAAATGTTCGGCAATGCGGCGGGCGGCGGAATGTTCAATGCCGGAAAACTCGAAGTCGTTCGTCCGGTCGCTTACTTCCTTTCCAACTTTATCAAAGCGCCGGATGATTTCGCTTCGGTCATCGCTTTTGATATGCGCCCGACGCCGATCACCGATTTTACCAATGACCCGAATCGTTTGCGGCAAACGGTTGATTTGCTTTTGCGCAACAATCCGGCTTTTCGCGAAAACAATCTTTTCGATGCGCTCAAATTTGCGCTCGTCGGCGGCAAAGGCGATTCGGTCGTGCTCGAAAATTCAAAAGAACGAACGGCGCAATACGGCGGAATGGTTGATGTGCAGGCGAAACGGCGCGCGATTATTCTAGTCGCTTCGGGTATTGATACGTTCAGCAAAGTGAATTACGACGAAGTGCGAAAAATTATTCAAAATTCCGGCGTGCCGATTTACATTATCAGCACGGGCAATCTTTTTTATAAAAGATACGAACATCTTTTGGACGCGACCGACACCATTTCGGGAATGCCCGGCAGACTGACATTTTTGCAGGCGCAGAATGCGATGAACACGTTTGCCAAGGAATCGGGCGGAATGCATTATCCGATGACTTTTGAAGGCGAATTGCCGAATTATTTGCAGTCAATCAATTCGCTGCTGCGCAATCAATACAGTCTCGCTTACGACGCGGGCGAAAAACGCGAAGCGGGCAAAAAATTCAAGCTCGAAGTAAAAGTGGACGTAAACGGCGACGGACAATACGAAGGCAAAGATTTCGTCGTGCAGCACCGACCTTTTTACAACACGGCGAAAGACGAAGCGCCGAAAAGCAAAAAATAATTGCGACCAATCGCAAGCAAAAAAATTTTACGACCTCACCAAAATGATGAACGATATTGTGCGTTCATCATTTTATTTGGACGCAACCCTTACTTTTTGGTAAATTACAAGATTGCTGATTTTTATATTTTATGAGTAAAAACATCGTTGAAAGCTACAAAAAGAAACTCGCGCACGAAGAAGGCTGGCGCGTTAAACAAGGCGCGCAAATTCGCATCGCGCTTTGTTACCCGAACACGCACGCCATCGGAATGGCAAATCTCGGACTGCATACGATGTATGAGCTTTTCAATAATCTTCCGGAAGTTTCGTGCGAACGCGTTTTTCTGCCGGACGACGACGAAATGCGCGAGTATGAAAAATCGCGCTCGACGCTTCTCTCGCTCGAAACGCAGACGCCGATTCGCGATTTCGATATTGTCGCCTTTTCGATTTCGTTTGAAACCGATTATTTAAATATGGCGAAAATGCTGCAAATGAGCGGCATTCCCGTTTGGTCGAAAGACCGCAATCATTTTCATCCGCTCGTCGTGATGGGCGGCGCGGCTTCGTTCTTAAATCCGGAACCGATTGCCGATTTTACCGACATCATCGCCGTCGGCGAAGGCGAAATTCTTGCTTATCAGCTGATTGACACGATTTTGGAAGGCGGCGATAAAGTAGAAATTCTGCTGAATCTAGCAAAAATCGGGCGCGGTTTTTATATTCCGTCGCTTTATGATGTGATTTACAACGACGACGGAACGGTTTTCGATTATCTGCCGAAAAACGAAAGCGTTCCGAAACGCGTCGGGCGCGCGCTCGCCGCGACGAATCCGAAAGAAGGCACGCTGCGCCGCGCGATTAAACGCGGTGAAACCGAACTCGCTGATTTTCTCGTGAATCAGGAAATTTTTTGCCCTTCGACGGCAATTTGGTCGCCGGAAGCGGAAATGGGCGAACGCCTTTTAATCGAAATTTCGCGCGGCTGTTCGCAGGGCTGTCGCTTTTGCTGGGCTGGCTATAATTATTATCCGCCGCGCGTCGTTCCGGCAAAAGATATTCTCGCCAAAGCGCGCGAATGGCGCGGCAAAACCAACAAAATCGGACTCGTTTCGACCGCCGTCTGCGATCACCCGGAAATTTCGACGATTTTACGCGAACTACGCGCAATGGATTACCGCATTTCGGTTTCGTCTCTGCGCCTCGATCAAATTTCCGACGAATTGCTCGACGCGCTCGTCGAATCGAAAGATCAGCAAATCGCCGTCGCGCCTGAAACCGGTTCGGACAGATTGCGGCGCGTGATCAATAAAAATTTAACGAACGACGAAATCGTTGACATCTGCGGCGCGGTTTTTGATCGCGGAATGCTGACCGTCAAACTTTATATGATGGTCGGATTGCCGACCGAAACGCCGGAAGATTTGGACGAAATGTTTGTTCTGGTCGAGCGAATTAAAAATCGGATGCTCGAAGCCGGGAAAAAATTCGGGCGCGCCGGAAAAATCATTCCATCGCTCAACGGTTTTGTGCCGAAACCGAATACGCCGCTGCAATGGGACGCGATTTGCGGCGAAAAAGAACTGAAACAAAAGATAAAATACGTCTGCAAAGGTTTATCGAAAATTCCGAACGTCGAAGTGCGATTTATGTCGGCGCGCATCGCACACGAACAGGCTTTGTTTTCTTCGGGCGACAGAAATATCGCCAAAGTTATCGAATCGGCGGCGCGTTTGAAAGGAAATCTGAACGAGGCGTTGCGCGAAACCGGCATTGATCCGAGATTTCACACGTCGCGCAATCGCAGATACGATGAATTTCTGCCGTGGTCAATCGTTGATTCTGGCTTGTCGTTTGAATTTTTGAAAACCGAACACGAAAAATCGCAGGAAGCGCTTTCGTCAAAACCGTGTCCGGCAGTGGAAAAATGCACGACCTGCGGTGTTTGCCCGACCACTTGGCTGGCGGATGCGCCGCCGAGTCTGATCCAAATCCAACCGGCAAAAGTTCGCGCAGCGATTGGTGCCGCAGGCTTCTAACTTTTACTCAAAGCTTTTCGACAAAAATCCGGTCGGTGTGGCGGTGTGATCGAATTCGTAATTGTAGTTATAAATGCCGAACGGGATGATCGGGATTTTTTTGAGGTAATAAACGTGCGCCTGAATGGTGTTGCCGTTTTGTTTAACGTCCATAAACGTATCGGCAGGCAGATTATTGTCTAGGGCAGCGCGGCGCAGTTTTGTTTTTACAACTTCAGTGGCTTTTCCGGCACCGACCGGATTTGCCAAACCTTGCACAACCGCCGTCTGCATTTCCTGCTTAAAACTTTCGCCTTGATACGCGATCGGGATAAAATTGATTCCGGCATTCCCGATCAGAAACAAAACGACAATCGTTAATAAAAATTTGGTTCGCACGCTGCCGCGCTCGGACAAGCGATTTTTTACTGCTGTATTCATTTTTTAGGTTGTACCTCTCTACAAGCCAATTGTTTCGGAACGTTTAGGAATGCAAAACTTTTTCGAGAGTTTGTTGAACGGTTGAATTTGAAATGTCTCTATCGGTGACGATTTTCGGTTTCCCGATAGATTCCAGAAGAATCCATTGAAGTGATTGCCCGACTGTTTTTTTATCGTGTTTGAATGCGGCGAAAACCTGCTCAAGATTGATACTTTTCGTCGAAGGCAACTCACCGGCGCGATGTACAACATCGCACAACAAGTTTAATTCATTATTATCAAAAATATCAAGCCTTTTTGAAAGCTCGGCGGCAAAAATAATTCCGTATCCGACGGCTTCGCCGTGTTTGAAGTATTTATACTCGGTGACTTTTTCGAGCGCGTGTGCCAATGTGTGTCCGAAATTTAATATTTTTCGCGATTTGCCGTCGCTTCTCGCCGAATTTTCTTTTTCGTCGCCCTGCACGATCTGCGCCTTGAAACTCACTTGCGCCGCAATTAGACTGCACAAATCTTTAATGAAATCGGGCTGCGAATGAAATTTTTTGAAGTTTTTTACCGGATAAGATTTGAGAAACTCGGCAGTTTGGTCGAACAATCTTTGATCTGCAATCGCTCCTTGTTTGACGGCTTCGCAAAATCCGGCGGTGATTTCCCTTTTTTCCAGAGTTTGCAAAACGCTGACATCAATCAAAACTCCGTTTGGCTGATGAAAAGATCCGATTAGATTTTTGCCAAATTCCGTGTTGACGGCTGTTTTGCCGCCGACCGAAGAATCAATCATCGCCAAAAAAGTCGTCGGAATCTGCAAAAAAGCGATGCCGCGCTGAAATACGGCAGCCGCAAATCCGGCTAAATCGCCGACTACGCCGCCGCCCAATCCGACGACGGCGTCGGTTCGCGTAATTTGGTTTGTGCTGAGAAATTTCAGTAAAGTTTCCGCCGAGCGAAGATTTTTATGTTTCTCGCCGTCTTTCATCAACCAAATTGAAACGTCAAATCCGGATTTTTCTAAACTATTTTGAACAATAGCGCCGTAGAGCCGAAAAATTTTCGCATTGGAAACGATGACAATTTTCTTCGTATTTGCGGACAGACATTTTTTCGCCCAAATGCCCGATTGATCGAGCAAATCGTGTCCGATTTTAATTTCGTATTGATGCGCTGATTCGTTTAATTCGACGGCGACGAGTTTGTTTTCCATCGCTAAATTTTTAACTTTTTGCAGGTAAAATGCAAAACGAAAAGCCGCTCGATTTCGCACCGGGCGGCTTTTTCTCTCATTAAATCATTTTTAAAGCAGGCGTAGCAACGTGGAAGTGCACCGCACCTGCCAATTCGCAATAACTGTCCTCACCCCAGCTATCACTGGAAACGGAGGTTCCACCTACCGTTTCGATGTCCTAAATATATCTTATTAAGAAACACTTTGGCAAACGCGTTTTTAACTTTTATTAGCCAATCAGTAATTGCCGCGTAAATATAATTGTTTGAGAGGTTTTGGTTAAACCTTATCAGCTTTATAAAATGCCAAATCAGAAAGTAATATCACAACGATTATGTTAAGGCGGTTTTGATAACTTCTGCCAAACGATTAGCTTGTTCTTCGATTATCTTTTGATTTTCGCCTTCGATCATCACTCTCGCCAAATTTTCGGTTCCCGAATAGCGAAGCAACAATCTGCCTTTGCCGGCAAGTTCTGATTCGACTAATTTGGCGCCTTCTGCAATTTCGCCGACATTTTCAAACGGCAATTTTTCCCGGACTTTGACGTTTACGAGAATTTGCGGGTATTTGGTAAATCCTTGCGTCATCGCCGAAAACGGTTTTTGCGCTTCGCGCAGCGCTTGAAGTAGAAAAAGCGTGGTCATCATTCCGTCGCCGACCAAACTTTTTTGCGGAATAATGATGTGTCCCGATTGTTCTCCGCCGACGGCAGCACCGGATTTGAGCAATTCATCCAAAACGTATTTATCGCCGACGGCGGTGCGAACGAGTTCGATGTTTTTCGATTCCAGCGCGATTTCCAAACCGATGTTGCTCATCACCGTTGCAATCACTTTATTTTTAACAAGCAAACCGTGCGACTCCAAATAATTCGCCATAATCCATAGCGTCGCGTCGCCATCAATAAGATTTCCTTTTTCATCAACGAATAATGCCCGGTCGGCGTCGCCGTCAAACGCCGCGCCGAAATCCGCTTTTTGTTCTAAAACCTTTTTTTGAAGCTGTTCGAGATGAAGCGAACCGCAATTGTAATTGATATTTTTCCCGTCAGGCTGGTAACTAATCGGCACGATTTCAGCACCGAAACCGGCAAATAATTGCGGTGCCAGATTTGAAGCCGCGCCGTTGGCACAATCAATCACCATCTTGAATTTTTTCAGAGACAAATTTTCAAATCCGGCGCGCAGATGATTTACGTAGTTTTGTTGATAGAAAGCCGCTTTTTCATCGTTAAGTTCAGCGTCGCCGATTTCGACTTCTTTGGTCGCCGCGCTGAATATGTCTTTTTCAATCGCGCTTTCGGTTTCTCCGTCCAATTTTTTTCCGCTCGGCGAAAAAATTTTGATTCCGTTATCTTCAAACGGATTGTGCGACGCGCTGACGACGACGCCGGCGTCAAAACCGAACTGCGCAGTCAAATATGCAACTCCCGGCGTCGTGATAACTCCGGCGGATTCGCATTCTCCGCCGCTTGCCGCAACTCCGGCGCAAAACGCTTTTTCGATCCATTCGCCGGATTCGCGCGTGTCTCTGCCGACGATGAAGCGCGGTTTTTTGTTTAATTTGTCAAAAAACTGTTTTGTCAGCGAAGCTCCGATGTTGAAGATCGTTTTTTGATCGAGAGGAAATTCACCGGCTCGTCCGCGCATTCCGTCTGTTCCGAAAAGTTTTCTCATAATGTTTACACTACTAACCAAAGTTTTATTTATATCAAAAAAAAAGCGAACGACAAACAGGCGTTCTCATAAATAATATTTGTAATATCCATAATCTTTTGATAGATGATTTGACAACCTTTTGTTTAATAAGCGAATCTTTATAGTTGCAGACAGATGAAAACATTTTTCGTTTTTATCAACTTTCGCCCGAAACCATCTCCAAAAATTAGACGCCCTATGAATCAAATCCCCTTGTTTGTAATTATCGTTCTCGTCTTCTCGATTCAAACCGCATTTTCGCAGGTCAGCCAACCGACGCCGACCAGAGAAAGAGTGATTGTGGTCGGAGCGAAACCGACGTCGTCTTTTTTGCCGACGCCGACACCGACGCCGACAAAAGTTGTAGTCGTGACAAGCACTCTGCCTTCGCCGTCACCAACTCCAATTGTCGCACCGCGTCCGATTGCGACGCCGACACCGATTATCGTCGGCGGCGCAAACCCATCAACGGCAACATTGCCGGTAAACGCCGTTAGCACGAATTATCGTTCGCTCGGTTTTGGACAATTAAAAAGCCGAATTGCCGAAGCGAAAAGACAGATGCTGGCGCGTCCGCTGCCGACGGCGCTGACCGACAGCATTTTGCCGACGAGCGTGGTGCGCGTGGCTTTTTTCGATTGGAAAACGCAGCAAATTGATTACGCGGTTTTGACCAAAGAAACTTTTCTTTCCGTGACGACCAGTACGACAACGACATCTTCCAACGGAAAAAGCGTTTTCATTCGCACGATTCGCGGCAACGGAGTTAACACGCCGATTTCAATTACCGACGAAACTGGTCAGGCGCATTTGCCGCTGATCGTGCAGTATCCGGTAGAAAAAGGCGGCAGACACGTCGAAACGGCTTATTATATTTCGACGCATCCGGGACTCGTGACGCCCGAAGTCGTCGCCGCCGGAAAAATGTATGTGCGCAATACGATTGATGCGGCGCGTGAAAAATTGCGCGTCAAAGGCGTATTTATTCAACCGCACGTCGCTGATGTCGCGGAACGTTTATCGGCGGTCGAACACGTTGATCACCAGCGGTTTCGCAACGAATATCATCCGACTATCTACAACGATATTTACACGCTGTTTGCTTTGAACGAAGGCGACACTTATCGTTATTCGGTGAGCAGCGCGGGCGCGGGCGGAATGGTGCAGATGATTCCCGCGACTTACCGAATGGTTCGCTCGCGTTATTTTAACGCCGGTTTGATGCCGGATTTTGTCGAAGGAATGCGCAATCACGGCAACGCGGCGCAGGCGATGCTGCTTTATATGCAAATGACCTGGAATGATCTGATCGCCAATCCCACGGTGGCTGAAGCTTTGCAAAACGGAATTGCCACCGAAGCGCAGCTTTTGTCGGCGGGTTATAATTCAAATCCGGCGAAACTTGCCGGATATATTCGTCGCGGCGGCGAAAATTGGACGACGCTGATTCCGCGCGAAACAAAAATCTATCTGCAAATTTACGATTCGATGAATCGCTTCGTTCCGACGACGGCGCGCGTCAGATAGAAACAATTTGATCCAAAATTAATTTCAAAAAAGCATCTCGCGATTTTCAATTGCGAGATGCTTTTTTATTTTTTGTATTTTCTCAATGCGAAAAATTACTAATCGGCATCTTCGTCGTTTTCGTCGTCCTCTTCGGGACGATAAATCGAATAATTCGTTGAATCGTCGTAGTAATAACGGTTTTTCTGCTGCTGTTCCGCCAGAGTTTTTTCCGATTTTTTTTCGCTTTCGTTTGGTTGATGAGCGGCGTTTTCCTTGTCGCCGCCGGGTTTTTCATGGTTTTTCGGCATACTAATTTTTTACTGCGCTGCTGATTTTCTGTAAATTCTCAATTCACATCGGTTGCAAACGTCTTGCTCAAAGTGTTTATTCTAAAATATATTTGATAAAGTTTAGTATCGCTGTTCGCAAACTTAATAACTTTGAGCGGCGTTAGATTTTCCAACAAATTAATAATTCCGAATAATTTATGAAAATACTGATTACAGGCGGAGCCGGATTTGTCGGCAGCCATCTTGCTGACAAACTTTTTAACGAAGGTCACGAAATTACCGTTATTGACGATTTATCAACCGGACGCTATTCAAACGTCGAACATTTGGAGGGCGAGAAAAATTTTCGTCTGATTATTGATACGGTTTTGAATGAAAAATTGATGGAAGAGCTGATTCGCGAAACGGATCGGGTTTTTCATATGGCGAGCGCGGTCGGCGTTCGTTTGATTATGGAACATCCGGTCAAAACCATCGAAACGATTTTTCGCGGAACCGATGTCGTGCTCGGATTTTGTTCGCGCTACCGCAAACGCGTGTTGATTCCTTCGACTTCGGAAGTGTACGGCAAAGGCGCGTCCGTTCCGTTTCGCGAAGAAGACGACTTGCTGACCGGCTCGACCGATAAACATCGCTGGGCTTACGCGTGCGCTAAAACTCTCGACGAATTTCTGGCGCTCGCGCACTGGAAAGAAACGCGTCTTCCCGTCGTCGTCGTTCGATTATTCAATACGGTCGGACCGCGCCAAACCGGACAATACGGAATGGTCGTGCCGAATTTCATTAAATCAGCGATTAAAAATGAGCCGCTGACCGTTCACGGCGACGGCACGCAGTCGCGCTGTTTCGGTCACGTTCTCGACATCGTCGAAGGTTTAACTAAAGCCATCGAATCGCCGGAATGTTTCGGACAAGTCATCAATTTCGGCAACGACGAAGAAGTCTCGATTAAAGGTTTGGCGGAAAAAGCGATTGCGATGACCGGCAGCACCAGCGAAATCCGTTATATTCCATACACGGAAGCGTACGGCGAAGGTTTTGAAGATATGCAGCGGCGCGTGCCGTCGCTCGAAAAAGCTCAAAGATTAGTCGGCTACAAGCCAACCCGAACGCTCGATGACATCATCAATGATGTAGCCGAACAGTTTCACGACGAACTGAAAGCCGAAACTGCCAAAGCCTAAAATTCAACGATAAAAATAACAGCAAGCCGTGAGCATTTTTCATCAAACTGCTGACGGCTTTGTTATTTGAGCGTGAAAATAATATGAAAAAACTCGGTTTACTGACTTTGATTGTTTTGATTTGCGGACTTTCCGTTTTCGCGCAAACGGGCGGCTTGAAAGGAAAAGTTCGCACCTCGAAAGGCGACGGAATTGCCGGCGTGACCGTTACCGTGCGGCTCGACGGCAAAGATTTAAAGGCTGTCAAAACCGACGGCAAAGGAAACTTTATTGTTCAAGGTTTAAAGTCCGGCGCTTACGATCTTATTTTCGACGGCAAAGGATATAGTTCGAGCGCGCTTTACAAAGTTGAGGTCAAAGAAAAGAAAACGCGCGATTTGCCGGATCGTTTGATTTTAGCCGTTGATCAGGGAACGCTGGTGATTATTCGCGGCAGCGTTTTCAATCAAGACGGCAGAAGCGTAACGGCAGCCGAAGTGACACTGGAAAAAGTGAACGGCGACGGCTCGGCAACCAAACTCGGCAGCGCTTACACGAATATCAGCGGCGAATTTATCTTTCGCCAGCCGGAAGGAGCGGCGAAATATCGTTTAACCGCGAAATTAAAAGACAATAAAGCGGCAAAAGAAATTGACGTTGACAGCGCCGCGATTTACCGTTTGGCGATAACGCTCAACGTTGAAAAGGATTAACAAAACGTGCCAAAAAATCGAAAAAAGCGCGAAGAAATCAAAGCAAACGAGCTGATTTCTTCGCGCTTTTTCCCTTTTAATAACAAGTTTACTTAATCGCCGGTTTAATTGATCGTCTCGGAAATTTCCTCTGCTGGTTGATTTCCGGCGACCGTTCCGGCGTCGGTAACGATCAGCGGAAACTCTTCCAAAATCACCGTATCGGCAATCGTCTGCACCCAATAAGTTCCCGAAACCGGAAAAACGACGTTAACGAAAAAACTGACATTATCGGTAAATCCGCCGGGCGCGAGTTCGATGCCGGTCGGCTGCGAGGTAACGATCAAATTGTTTTTGTCGGGCGCGAGAATCCTCACTTCGGTTTGATGATTTCCCGCGCCGCGCCAATGATTGACGACGGCGAATTTGATCAGCGAAACGGGCAGTTGTTCGACCATAATATTTTGAAAAACGCCCATTAAAGAAATTTTATTGCCCATTTCGAGCCGCACATCGTCACACAAAAGCGTATAAACGAGCTGCAAATTTTCATTTGTCATAATTTGTGAAATTCAAAGCGTCTGATTATTTAATCCGGTTTAATCCGAGAATTTTTTCTAATCTGAAGCTCAATTTTTTGAACGATTTTCTAAAAACGCTTATTAACCCGTCGTTTTCAGAACTTAAATCGCCCCGTGTTTCTTAAACCAATTTTGAACCTTGCTCCACGCATCTTCGGCTGATTCTTTATTGAAACTCGGACGATAATCGGCGAGAAATCCGTGGTCGGCGTTCGGATAAACGACGATTTCAGAATCGGATTTTCCTTTTTTCAGTTCATTCTGCATTTGCTGCACCGAATCGAGCGGAATTCCCGTGTCCAGTCCGCCGTAAAGTCCAAGCACCGGAACACGCAGATCTTTCGCTGCATCAATCGGAAAAGTCGGCTGATTCGGATTTTTCGGCGCGCGTTCAGTCGGCATCAAACCGCCGTACCAAGCGGCGCCAGCATCGAGATTTTTATTGTGCGCGGCGTAAAGCCAGGTGATTCGTCCGCCCCAACAAAATCCGGTTGCCGAAAGTTTCTTCGTGTTTCCTTTATTTTTGGCGGCGTAAGCGACCGTTGCATCCAAATCCGCCATCACTTGCGCGTCCGGCACTTTGGCGACCACATTGCGAATGATTTCCTGCACGTTTTTCATCTGCGTCACGTCGCCCTGCCTGGCGTAAAGCGACGGCGCAATCGCCAGATAACCGAGTTTGGCGAAACGGCGCGTCACGTCCTGAATCCACTCGTGAACGCCGAAAATTTCGTGAATTACCAAAACCACCGGAAAATTTTTGTTTTTAGCGTCCGGCATCGCTCGATACGCGGGCATTTCGCCGCCGGCAACCGGAATTTTCACTTCGCCGGCAATCAAATTTTTCGCGTCGGTAGTTATTTTCGTTTGCGCCGCAATCGGCTGCACGGCGAGCGCGAAAGTTCCCGCCAGAATTGAAGTTACAAAAAATTCGCGCCGGTCGAGCCGCGCGGCGTCGGGAATCGTGCTGATCAAATCTTCTTTCATTTTTTCTCCTCAAGCTGCTTCAGTTAAATTTTGCTTTTCCTTTGTCGCCGGTCAAGCGTATAATGTTTTCAGATTTCAAAAACTTTAAGTGGGAAATTTTTGCGAACGTATTTATTATTTTACCACGCAAAAACATTGCGTATTCGTTGACTAATCCTAAA
>SXVE01000481.1 GCA_005790265.1 Acidobacteriota bacterium
GATCTGGAACGGCGCGGACATCGTTTTGAAACGCAAACGGACACGGAAATTTTGCCGCATCTTTATGAGGAATACGGCGAGGCGATGCTCGAACATATTAACGGAATGTTCGCGTTCGCTTTATGGGACAACCGCAAAAAGAAAATGCTTATTGCGCGCGACCGATTCGGCGAAAAACCGCTTTATTACGGCGTTTTCGGCGGCAAATTGATTTTCGCGTCCGAGCCGAAAGTTTTGCTTGCCAATGCCGCCGTCAAACCCGAATTAAACCTCGCGGCGCTGCGTTCTTATCTGTCGTTTGATTACGTTCCCGCGCCCGCTTCGATTTACAAAGGAATTTCCAAACTGCCCGCCGCACACTTTTTATCCGTCGAAAACGGTCAAGTTAAAACGCGCCGCTATTGGAATTTGAGTTGGGGAAAAAAAGAAGCAAAATCGCTCGAAAAATCCGCCGCAGAATTACGCGAATTGCTCGCCGACGCGGTGCGAATGCGTTTGGTTTCCGACGTTCCGCTCGGAATTTTATTGTCGGGCGGCGTTGATTCTTCGACCGTTGCGGCGTTTGCGACACAATTTTCGAGCGAAAAAGTAAAGACGTTTTCCATCGGTTTTGAAGAAGATTCGTTTGACGAATCGAAATACGCGCGCCAGGTTGCGGCGCATCTCGGAACGGAACATTATGAAGAAAAACTGAGCGTCGAAAAAGCGGCGGATTTGATTTCGGAAATCGGGACGTGGCTTGACGAACCGCTGTCGGACGGCAGTTTGATTCCGACTTTGCTGCTCGCGCGCTTTGTCAAAAAACACGTCACGGTCGCGCTCGGCGGTGACGGCGGCGACGAGATTTTCGCCGGTTATCCGATGTATTTCGCGCACAAAGTCGCCAATGTTTATAACGCGATTCCAAGCGTTTTCAGAAATAATCTGATTGAGCCGATTATTAATAATCTGCCGGTTTCGAGTAAAAATCTGTCGTTCGATTACAAAGCGAAGAGGTTCGTTCGCGCATCGAAATACGATTTAGTCGCGAGGCATCATTCGTATTTCGGCTCGTTTTCGATTGACGAGCAACAGCAAATTTTGTCGAAAGACGTTTTGGCGCAGACTTCAAATGATATTTATGACGGCGCGAAAAATTTGTTGGAAATTACTGACGCGGCGAGTGAAATCGAAAAAATGCAGTTTCTCGACATTAATTTTTATCTCGCCGAAGATATTCTGACGAAAGTTGACCGCGCTTCGATGGCGGTTTCCCTCGAAACGCGCGCGCCGTTTCTCGATCCGCGCGTCGCCGAATTCGCCGCCGGTTTGCCGCTTCGCTATAAATTAAAAGGCAGTCAGGGAAAGTATATTTTGAAAAAAGCGTTGGAAAATCTGCTGCCGAAAAACATTCTGCATCGTCCGAAAAAAGGCTTCGGCGTGCCGATTGCCGAATGGCTGAAAGGCAGATTGAATCCGCTGATGCACGATTTGCTCGATGCTAACCGTTTGAAAAATCAAGGGTTATTCGATGAAAAGTTTGTGCAGAAACTCATCAAAGAGCACGAAATCGGCGCGGCTTCGCATCATAAACAACTTTGGACGCTGCTTGTTTTTCAATTATGGTTTGATAATTTTTTGAAAAAATAACGCGTAGAAAAGATTTTCGGCAATGCGGAAATTAAAATGCATCGTGCAAAAATCAATCTTTGACGTGCAGAAAACGATAGTCATTGTGCAGAAATCAATCTGAGCCGTGCAGTTTTAAATTTTTGTAAAACGGAAAACATAAATTTATGCGGCGGAAATTGCTTCACGCTCACGTCAATTTGTTTTTTAGTCACCGTTTTGCCGAAATCGAGTAAACCGAAAAGCTGCCATCGTCGTCAAACTCAAAACGCTTAAACCTCATTCCGACTTTCTCCAAAACGCGAATCGAACCCGAATGGTCGTCGTTCACAGTGGCGTAAATTTCCATTAGTTTCAATTCTTCAAAACCATAATTAATAATGCGCCGGGCGATTTCCGTCGCGTAGCCTTTGCCCCAATTTTCGCGGCTGAGGAAATAGACGAGCTCCCATTCTTCCGGTTTTTCCGGACGCGGATAAATTCCGGCGTGTCCGACATACGCGTTATTTTCTTTGGCGAAAACCGCCCAGATTTTGAGATTTTTCTCCGGGTAAAATTTCGCGAAAAGTTTGCGCCACCAATCTTCCGCCTGCGTCATTGTCATCACGCCGTCACCGACGTATTTCATCACTTCGTCATCGGTAAATAAACTGAGTAAATGCGGTTTGTCCGTTAGCTCGTATTTTTTGATCAACAATCGCTCCGTTTCCATAACAGATAAAAAATAAAAAAGCCGATGCTCTCTAAAGACATCGGCTTCTCAGTAAAAAGAAATTTTTGTTTACTGCGTAATTGTAAAACTTCCGGTTTGTTCAATCACTTGATTATCTGTTCGCACGCGGTCTTTGATTTTGATCTTGATTTCATAATCGCCGACGGGCATCTGATCGGTCGGCAGCAATCTTGCCAGCGTCAAACGCTGACCGGAATCGCTCAAACCTTCCCAATTTTCCGGCTGACGCATAAACTCTTTGCCGCCTTTCATCAAAATATATTCGACATCAACCGCCGGTCGCAGTGTTGTTTGATCAATTTCAGCATTGTAAACCTGCAAATAAACGCCGATGTCCTGACCTTTTTTGTAAACGCCCGACAAATTCGGAATCACTTTCGCGTTGCCGATGATAAACATTCCGCCGATGTCGCGTTCATTGGTCGAACGCAGTTTGGAAGCGAGCACGAGCGTCGAAGTCGAAAGTTTTTTCTCGTCGTATTTCGGCACCGTAAAACCTTTTCCGATTACGCCTTTGTTGCCTGAGGCAACGTCGCGGACGACAACGTCAACTTTGTACGTTCCCGGCGTTAAAGCGATGGCTTTTTGATAAACGGATTTGCGATCTTTCGCTTCAGCTAATTCTTCGCCGGTCGCCGTCGCCGACACCGAATCTTCAAAAATTCCCGAACGCTTGCCCGAAACCGCCGTTACGCGTCCGAAAACGTTCATACGCGCTGTTTGCACGCCGCCGACATTTTCAAAAACCAATTCTTTGTTGTCGGTCTGAACGGTAAAGGTCGCGATTACGCGGTCGTCGGACTGACGGAAAAAATCAACGCGCAAATCGAAATCAAGCGGATTGTTATCAATCGTTCCCGAATCGCCGCCGGCGAGACTTTGCAAATCGCTGAATTTTACCTGCGGCGGACGCTGCAGATTGGTAATCACGCTCAATCTTTCAAACGGTTGATCCTGCGCTCGTCCGTAATACCGATTGGCATCGTTGATGCCGGCGATTCTTTCGGCTTTGCTGCCGAGACCAAGCTGCTCGGCGGTTGTTAAACCGGCGCCCGGAACCATCAGCAGCGCGTCTTTTTCAAAAGCGTTGCGTGCGATGCGATATTCGCCTGTTCCGGTCGGATCAACGAACTCGATTTCCAAACCGTCGCCGACGCCGTCTAAATGACGATAAAACCAAACTTCAAAAGGATACGTCGTCGTCGAACCGCCGCCTTCATAACTCGGTCGGTCGTAAGAGCCGCCGGACGGATGTGATTCGACCGAATCCGGTTTGCCCCACGCGATATACGTGCGACCGCGGTCGGTTTTCCATCCGGGAATTCCCGATGCGTAATGCTCGTTAGCGTAAGCGATTCTTTCGTAATATTCTTCGCGATATTCATTTTCTTCCGTATCCGGATTCGGATCGCGGCGACGCCAGAAATTTTCAATGAAATTTTCGCGTTCTTCGTCAGTTTTCAACTGGTCAAACGCTTTCTTTTCATCTTTGGTAATGATGTAAGCGACATCATTGTTAATCCATTTTTTATAAACTTCTTTAACTTCTTTTCCGACTTTCCTGACATTGTTGGTCGGGTCTTGGCTCGGCGTCTCTTTCGGTTCCTGGGCGATTCCGACTGAAGCGCTAACTGCCAAAAACAATCCTGTCAACGCAAAATTACGAACAGATTTTACTTTCGACATAACGTAAAACTCCTTTTTTATTTGCCGCAATGAAAATTGCTTGTGTATTACTAAAAGATTTGGTTTTTATTAAAAAGATTTTTGATAATAATTCTTATCTCAACAAGATGCAATTTGCCGCCGCTCAGGTTGCTTTCAACTATCAGATACTCGGCTCAATCTGTCGTTTTTTACCGAAAAACCACGCGATAAAAATCGAAATGACGTACAGAAGCATCATCGGCAGAGCAAACAGCATTAAATTCGGAATATCACCGGTCGGCGAGACGACAGCGGCGACGATTAAAATTATCACCAGCGCAAATTTCCAGCTTTTCACTAAAAAACCAGCCGAAACAATGCCGATTCGCGCCAACACATAAGTGATTGCGGGCATTTGAAAAATCAATCCCATCGCGAGCATTATCAGCGTGATAAAATCAAAATAATCCGTTGCGCGAAGCAGCAAACGGAATTCATTGCTGATTCCGAGTAGATATTTTACTGCCGGTGGAAAAAGGACGTAGTAAGCAAAAGCCGCGCCGAGCACAAATGAAGTTGTCGAAAGCCCGATAAACGGCGTGACATAAGCTCTTTCGTGTTTATACAATGCCGGAGAAATAAATCCCCATATTTGCCACAGTAGAAACGGCATTGACAAAGCGATTGCAGCGTAAAGAGAAACAGTAACGTATAGTGTAAATCCCTCTCCGGCTGTCGTGACGATCAATCTTTCTTCATCCGTTGATTCATCAATTTTCGGCGAAATTAAATCAACCGGCAATTTGACGCCCTTCGGAATAATTGTTGTGCTCGTGAAAATCGGTTCGTTTGTAAATAAGGCGATTGTTCCGTCACCGGCACGCGCGATAATTGATTCGACCGATGTTCCCGGCGATAAAACTTTTCCGCCGAATTTTGTTGCTTGGTCAAAGGTATAGCGTCCGGTGTCTCCTTCTTTCAGACTGGTGATGGGAAAAATTTTTTCGTCGCCGGTCAAACCTTGAATCGGAAGCTCTTGCCTTTCCGCTTCAGAAATCGCTCTTCTAATCGGAACAGACAAAAAGTTGAAAATGCCTTCTGAAAAGAAAAAACAAATGCCGAAAGCGACGACCACAATGATAATTGAGCTTACGAGCCGACGGCGCAGTTCATCCAAATGTTCTAAAAACGACATTTGGTTGCCTAGTTCTGCTTCTTCTTGAGTTAATTCTTCGGATCTCATCTTTACAGCTCTAAATATCAGAGCCAATTGCGTTTATCTGATTCTAAAAATTCATTTTCCTTTTTTTCCAACGTGCTGTTTTCCGAGTTTTGAGTTTTCATTCGCGAAAGAATTTCGTCAATTTTATTCTGCTCGACTTCCTTAATCGCCGGAGCCTCGATTACAGTTGTTTCATTTGTCGTTTTGGAAAACGCATTCTCATTGGCAATCGGATTACCAGTTGTTGTATTTGCAATCGGGTTGATTATTTTTTCTTCCTGGTAAAATTCAGCTTCTTTTTCCCATGTCGCCTTAAACTCATTAGTCGTTCGGCGAAAATCCGCCATCGTTTTGCCGATAGTTCGTCCCATCTGCGGCAGTTTACGCGGACCAAAAACTATTAAAGCGATCATTCCGATTAAAAACAGTTCGGAAGTTCCGATAGATTCAAATATAAATAAATACAACTTTTTTTCCTCTTATCGTTTGATGGCAGTTCCGCGCATTTAATTTGTTGCAATTTTTCCGCAATTAGACAACTTCAATCAAATGCCGCTCAAAACTTTTAACCCGTCCTATTATACAAGAATCTTTTACTTCTTTTATAAATTCGTGCGCGTTTTTTTCATCCAAACTGATTAATAATCCGCCTGCCGTTTGCGGATCAAAAAGTGCGTTTTGCATTAACCCCGACACTGAGTTGTTTATTTCAATCGTGTTTCCGACATAAACACGATTATTCTTATCGCCGCGCGTTAACATTTTTTGTTCGGCAAGCTTCAATACATCAGGCAATAGCGGAACTGCTTCCGCCGCGATTTCGATTGTAACGTTGCTCGCTTTTGCCATTTCAAATGCGTGTCCGAGCAAACCGAATCCGGTAACATCGGTGCAAGCGTTTACTTCTAATTTTTGCATTACTTTTGCGGCGGCAGCGGCGGAAATCTTCATTGTTTCGACTGCCGCTTTCTCGGTTTCCGGGCTTGCCTTTCCAAACTTTACCGCTGTATTAATTATTCCCGTTCCGATTGGTTTGGTTAATACCAAAACATCTCCGACTTTTGCTTCAGAATTTTTTATAACCCTTTTGCTGTCAATAATTCCGGTAATCGCGTAGCCAAATTTTATTTCCTGATCATCAAC
>SXVE01000482.1 GCA_005790265.1 Acidobacteriota bacterium
ACGAAACCATCACAATTATTGAGAATTACCCGCAGAACAAACCGCTCAAATTGATCAAACTAAACGAAGCGAATCGCGGACGCCAGCTGCACGAAGGCGCGAAACAGGCGACGGGCGATGTTTGTTGGTTTTTACACGCCGACACGCGCCCGGTTCAGGGTTCGGGCAGACAAATCAAATCGTTTATGCGGTTTAACGAAGTGGTCGGCGGAACTTTCGAGATTATTTTCGGCGGCGACAACGCGTGGGCGCGATTTTTGACGAAACTTTACCCGACTTTGCGCACGGGCGGTTTGATTTACGGCGATTCGGCGATTTTCGTGCGCCGCGAAACTTACGAGAAAATCAAAGGATTTAAACCTTTGCCGCTGTTTGAAGATTTGGATTTGGTCAAAAGATTACAGCGCAAAGGTCGCTTCGTCCACATCAATCTGCCGGTCACGACCAGCTCGCGCCGCTTTGAAAATAAATCGTTCGTCTGGACTTTCACCAAATGGTCGCTCTTTCAAGGACTTTACTGGGTCGGTTTTCCGCCGCGAACTTTGGCGAAATTCTACAAACCGATCAGAAAATAAATAAAGAATTAACTTAATTACTTACCAAATTTTTCAAGAGCTTGATTTAATGCTTTTACAATCTTTTTTCGCCTTGGTTCTTCATAAAGCCACATTGGAAGGCGTTCATACCAGCGCTGAATTAAATCGTGTTCAGCCGCAATAAAATTTGCTATATTTCTACGGTAATTTTTGGGATTTTGCCGCGCCTCAGTTTCTAGCCATTCTTTATCAGGTAATCGCGAACTTGGATGAAGTTTTTGCTCGAAATATTGAAGAACTTCTTTTATTTGGTTAAGCGAATCAAACTGAAATTGAAAACTGCAAACTTCGACAAAATACATTTTTCGAGCCAAAACTTTACCGATTGGCGAGTTAACGTCTTTGACTTCAGAATTTTCAGGCAAGTAACTTTCAGTCCAGATACGCGACATAAACAATATGATGATAAATCAGAAAAGATTCAAAGAGTAAATTTCTATTTAACTTAAAAAGGTTTTCTTTTATTTTCCATTATCAATTATCCATTTTCCATTGTTTTTATGATAAGATTTCCTACTTGCATCTATAAGAAATCTAAATATCAATTTTATCATTTATGGACAAATTTTTAATTCGCGGCGGCGCGCCGCTGCGCGGAACGATTGAAATCAGCGGCGCGAAAAATTCGGCTTTGCCGTGTTTGGCGGCAACGCTTTTAACCGCGGAAACCGTTACTTTGCATAACGTTCCGTATGTCAAAGACTTGATTACGCAGCGGCGGCTTTTGGAAGATTTGGGCGCGACGGTTTTAACGCCGGAGCTGCGGACGCACAAAGTGACGGCGAAAAATATCGAGACGTTTGAAGCGCCGTATGAACTCGTCAAAACGATGCGCGCCAGCGTTTTGGCTTTGGGTCCGTTATTAGCGCGTTTCGGTCAGGCGAAAGTTTCGCTTCCCGGCGGCTGCGCTATCGGCACGCGTCCGATTGATCTGCATCTCAAAGCGTTTGAACAACTTGGCGCGACGGTTTCGCTTGAATCCGGCGATGTCGTCGCGCGCGCGCCTTCGGGCAGATTAACCGGCGCGGAGATTTCGTTTGAAAAAGTAACCGTCACGGGAACCGAAAACGTGATGATGGCGGCGGCGCTGGCGAAGGGAAAAACCACGATTTTAAACGCGGCGTGCGAACCGGAAATCGAAGATTTAGCCGAACTTTTAAACAAAATGGGCGCGCGCATCAAAGGCGCGGGAACTGCGACGATTGAAATTGAAGGCGTGGAAAATTTGAGCGGCGCGGAGCACACGATTATTCCCGACCGCATCGAAACCGGCACGTTTATCGTCGCGGCGGCGATCACTAAAGGCGAACTCGAAATCAGAAACTGCGCGCCGCAGCATCTCGTCGCCGTTATCGAAAAGCTGCGCGCCGTCGGCGTTGACATCGAAGAACTAAATCCGAATTCGCTATTGGTCAAATGTTGCGACAAAGGATTGACAGCGCAAAGCGTGACGACCGAGCCGCATCCGCTGTTTCCGACTGATATGCAGGCGCAGTATATGGCTTTGATGACGCAAGCCGAAGGCGTTTCGACGATTACCGAAACGATTTTTGAAAATCGGTTTATGCACGCGTCCGAATTAATCAGAATGAACGCGAAAATCGAGTTTTCCGGCAGCACGGCGCGCGTTCGCGGCGTAACCGATTTGACCGGCGCACGCGTTCAGGCGTCGGATCTGCGCGCGTCGGCATCGCTCGTTTTAGCGGCTTTGTGCGCGAGTGGCGAAACTTTGATTGACCGCGTTTATCATATTGACCGCGGCTACGAAAACATCGTCAAAAAACTCGGCGCGGTCGGTGCGAAAATTGAAAGAATAACCGAATCGGCGGCGAAAAGCGCGGCGGATCAATAATTTGTAAAAAAAGTGCTTGCGTTATTGGTAATTTCTGCTATAAAAAGAGTGAGTTATGTCTCCTTGTACATAATTGTCTCCTTTGTGGTGAGTAGTGAAAAATCCTGCCGGTGTGAATAACCGGCAGGATTTTTTGCGTTTATTTTGCCAATTCCAAAGCAAACCACAAAAAACCGATGCTGCGCTCGATTAACAATCGCCTTCGTTTATGATTTAATGATTTCACACATAAAGTTTATGAGCGATTGTTTATTTTGCAAAATTATTGCGGGCGAAATTCCGTCCAAGCTGGTTTATCAGGACGATGTTTGCGTCGCGTTCAACGACATCAGCCCGCAAGCGCCGACGCACGTTTTAATTGTTCCGCGCGAGCATTTTGATTCGCTCGACAAAGCCGAAAAACATCAAAAAGAAACGCTCGGACATCTTCTTTTAACCGCCGCCGACATCGCGCGCGACAAAAATTTCGCCGCAGACGGTTACCGCGTCGTCATCAACACGAACCGCGACGGCGGGCAAACGGTTTATCATCTGCACGTTCACCTGCTCGCCGGTCGCCCGTTTATTTTCCCGCCCGGTTAAAGTTTTTTTAGCGACAAACTCACATCGTCCGCCTCGAATCAAAAACTCAATCTCCTAAATGTTTTATAAAAACAATTTTATGAAAAAACCTTTTTATACATTTTTCCTTTCCGCCTGCGTTTTGTGGCAGATCGGTTGCGGAAATAATGAAGCGGCGAACAATTCGGTCGCGGAAAACTCGAACGCGTCAGTTAACACGGCGAATCAAACCGCGCCGGTTGCGGCAGCGACGCCGACCCCGGCGGAAACTCCGCTTCCCGAATTTACCGACGCCAATCTCGCTCTTGCCGAAGGAATCAAGCAGCTCGATGCCAATTCAATCGAAAAAGCCGTTAGCGTTTTGCAGCAAGCCGTCAAGCTCAATCCCGATTTGGGCGAAGCGCATTTTCGCCTCGGCATTGCCTACGCGCTCGTCGAAAAAGAACGCGAACAATCGGCATTGACCGAAGAAGCGACGCCGACGCCGACGCCCGCCAAAAAAGCTAAAAAAGCGGAAGAAGCGAAAACCGATTCGGAAAAATCGTTTGAAAATGCCGTCAAAGCTTACGAGAAATATCTGAAAAAAAATCCCGATGATGATATGGCTCATTTCAATCTCGGTCTCGCTTACAATAAGTTAAACGATGATCAGGAAGCGCAAAAATCTTTGCAGCAAGCCGTAAAATTAAAACCGGACGACACGGTTTACCAAACGGAATTCGGCGCGATTTTAATTAAGCTGGCGCAGTATGAAGAAGCCGTGCGCGCGCTGAAAAAAGCGTTGGAAATTGATCCGGCGAATCTCGAAGCCGAAGAAATGCTGGAAAAAGCGCAAGCCGGAAAAAAACGCGTGGATTTCGGCATTAAACCAAAAGTTCCCGAACAAAAAGAAGCTCCGGCACCGGCGCGTCCGAAAAACAAACCGGCAGCAAAACCGAAGGAAGCGCCCGCCGCTGTTACGGCGCCCGCGAATACTAATTGATCGCCGCACCGAAACGCTGAAAAATAGTTGTTTTAATTAGCACAAAAAACGCCGCGCTTTATTAAAGCGCGGCGTTTTTTGCGCGGTGCGAAAATACACACTGTTCCCCGTAACTGTATCAACTTGACATAAAATTTAAAAATCGGATGATGAAGAAAGCCGTATTATTTCATCATTTAAGTATTAAGTAAGTATTATGAAAATCGAATTGGAAAGCTCGCAAGTTTCGGAAAATCTTTCGCTCGAACGAAGAATCAAGATGCACGAAGCGCGCGAAGCGATTATCGCCCGGCTCGCGCGCGATCTGCCGACGAATATTGATCTGGAACGCTTCCTGAACGTCGTCGTTTCAGAAATCGGGCGAATGATGCAGGCTGACCGCTGCGATCTTTTGCAGCTGACGCCGGAAAGCGAGTTGCGGATCAATCACGAATGGCGGCGCGACGAAAGCGTTCCGTCGAGTTTAGGCACGCAAATTCCGATTGATCTCGAAAAACTTTCCGAACGATTCGACTTTTCGCGACCGACGGCAATCAACGACATTGCCGAAACCGACAACGCGACGCTGAAATTCTTTGCCAAAGCGCTCGAAACAAAGTCTTTAGTAATTGTGCCGATCAGTTTGAGCGGAAAAACGCTCGGTCTGCTCGGCTTACACGACACAAAAGCGCCGCGCGTCTGGCTCGACGAAGAAATTCAGTTTCTCGAATCCATCGGTCAGCAGCTCGCCATCGGTTACCAATACACGAGTCTTTACGTCGCGCAGGAACAGGAAACGCGGCGCACGAACGCGCTGCTCGAAATCGCCAACACGCTCAATTCGCATTCGGATTTTAAGGAAGTTTCGTCCAGAGTTTTGGAACGCGCCATTGAACTCGTCGGCGCCGATTACGGCGCGCTCGGCGTGCTCGATCAAACGGGCAAAAAAATCTCGCTCGCGTCGTTTAAATTCGCCGGAGGCGTCGCGCCGAACGCTGTTTTGCAGATGATCGAACAGCACGAACAATCGCTCGACATCGAACCGTTTCCCGCGCTCGGCGAAATTTTGCGCGAAGGCAAAACGATGCGCATTATTGACACGCAATTGCCGTTTGCCGTTCGCCTGATTTTCAATTCGCAGATGAACGGCAAAGCCGCGCTCGTTTCGCCGGTGCGCGTCGGCGGTCAGGCGTTCGGACTGCTCGGTTTCGTCTGGGGCGAAGATCGCGAAATCAGTTTTGAAAACCACGAAATTCCGCTGGTCGAAGGAATTTCCGATCAAATCGGAACGGCGCTCGAACGCGACCAATTGAGCGCGGAAATTATGCGTCTCAAAACCGAACTGCACCAGCGACACAGCGAAATTATCGGTCAGGCGCCGACGATTCGCCGCGCCATCGAACTCGCGTTAAACGTCGCCGACACCGGCACGACCGTTTTGATTCAAGGCGAATCCGGCACGGGCAAAGAGCTTTTGGCAAATCTGATTCATTACAATTCGGGACGCGAAAACAAACCGTATATCAAAATAAACTGCGGCGCGATTCCCGAAAGTCTTCTTGAATCCGAACTTTTCGGGCACGAGAAAGGAGCGTTTACCGACGCGCGCAATCAGCGCAAAGGGCGTTTTGAAGAAGCGAACGGCGGAACTTTGTTTCTGGACGAAATCGGCGAAATGACGATGCAGGCGCAAGTCCGGCTTCTTCGCGTTTTGCAGGACGGCGAATTGACGCGCATCGGCGGCAGCGAAGTCGTCAAAACCGACGCCCGCGTCATCGCCGCATCAAATGTTGACCTCGAAAAAGCTGTCGAAGAAGGCAGATTTCGCAAGGATTTATTTTACCGGCTGTCGGTTTTCCCGATCACGCTGCCGCCTTTGCGCGAACGCGCTGAAGACATTCATCTGCTTGTTTTTCATTTTCTCGAAACATACAAAGAAAAAACCGGCAGATTCGTCGCCGGCATTTCCAAAGAAGCCTTGCGCGCGCTGACCGGTTACGAATGGAACGGCAACGTCCGCGAACTCGAAAACGCCGTCGAACGCGCGGTCATCATCGCTTCCGGACGCCAAATCGAACTGGACGATCTGCCCGAAGCGATCAGCAAAAAAGCGTTTGAACTCAACGCCGCCGCGCGCCACGAACGAACGCGCGCCGCCGCCGAAGGTCGCTCGATCAACCTCGAAATCGAATTCCCTTCAACCATCGAAGAAATCGAACGCCGCGCCATCGAACTCGCGCTTGATTACACGAACGGCGACAAATCGCGCGCCTCAAGGCTGCTAAACATCGGACGAAAAACGCTTTACCGAAAATTAGAGTCGTTTCAGGAAAAGTAATCTTTTATTTCGTCCCGTCAAAAGTTTGATTTTATCCACGGTTTTGTCACACAATAATTCAGCAAGAGTAAATTGCGAATCGGTTCTACCGCTTAATTCTCGAAATTTTTACAGCCTCGAAATCACATAAATTAATAGGAGTTCACAATGAAAAGCCGTATCTTAACTTTTCCCTTTCTGCTGCTTTTATTTTCTTTTTCCGCTTTCGCTCAAATTCCGACGCCGGAAATTTCCGATCAAGATGACGACGTGGTAAAGATTTCAACCACGCTGATTCAGATTGACGCCGTTGTAACCGACAAAAAAGGCAACGTCGTTACCGATTTAACGGTCAAGGATTTTGAGGTATACGAAAACGGGAAAAAACAGGACATCAGCAACTTTTCGTTCGTTACCGCGAATCGGTCGGCGGAATCAATCAAAGATCGTCCGCTTGACGCCTCAAAAAATAAAAACGCGATTCCGATTCCGCCGACAAAACTCAAACCGGAACAAGTTCGCCGGACATACGCGCTCGTCGTGGATGATTTGGGACTCAGTTTTCCTAGCATTTTTTTCGTTAAAGAATCGCTGAAAAAGTTTATCAACGAACAGGTTGCGGACGGCGATTTAGTGGCGGTCATTCGCACCGGCGGAGGCATCGGCGCGCTTCAGTCATTCACTTCCGATAAAAGACAGCTTTTGGCGACGATCAATAAACTGAAATGGAATCCGCAGGGCAGAGGCGGCATCGGAACTTTTGCGCCTATTGACACAACAAAGCCGCCGACCAATCCCTCTCTCGAAAAAGGCGACTCGAAAGATTATGAAGCGGCGACCGAAGAATTTCGCAACGACAATTTTTCAATCGGAACGCTCGGCGCATTAAATTATATTATTCGCGGAATGAACGAACTGCCGGGCAGAAAATCGCTGGTGCTTTTTTCCGAAGGATTTCAAACTTACACGAAAGATCGGACGATGCGAACGCCGACTCGCGTCGCCGATGCTTTGAGATTTTTAGCGGATCGCGCAAATCGTTCGGCAGTCAGCATTTACACACTCGATCCGCGAGGACTGGACGCTCCCGGTTTTGCCAGTGCGGAGGATAACATTACCGATATTTTCGGCAGTGGAGATGAAGCATTGTCTGATCGCCGCAACTCGTTTTTCGATTCGCAACAAACGCTGCGGTATTTAGCGGAAGAAACCGGCGGACTCGCATATATCAATCAAAATAGCATCGGCAGAGGTCTGCGAAAAGCTGTCAACGACCAGAGCGATTATTATCTGCTCGGTTATCAGCCGGATGAATCCATTTTCGATCCCAAAAAAGCTAAATACAATAATTTGGAATTAAAAGTAATCAGACCGGGGCTAAAAGTAAGATACCGCAGCGGATTTTTCGGCGTCGCCGACGAAAAAATCAAAAATATTCCGAAAACACCGCAGCAAAAACTTCTCTATGCTCTGACTTCTCCGTTCGGCGCAAGCGATCTAAAGCTCAATCTTTACCCGGTTTTTCAGAATGAAGCCGAAAACGGAAATTCCGTTCAGGCGTTAGTTTACATAGACGCCCAAAATTTGAGTTTCAGTGAGGAACTCAACGGAAACCGGAAAGCCAATTTCGACTTGGTGGCGATGACTTTCGGCGATAACGGAATGCAGGTCAGTGAACTCGCCAAAAATTATTCAATAGAGGTTGATGAAAAAAATCACCGGACGATTATTGACAAAGGTTTGGTGTAT
>SXVE01000483.1 GCA_005790265.1 Acidobacteriota bacterium
AAAGCGATTCAGGACGCGTAAAATTCCCGCGCAAAATAAATTTAACAATCAACAAAAATCGCCGCATTTTTAAGTGCCGCCGCGTTTTCAAATGCGGCGGCACTTTTCCGGCTTTTTTCGCCGATTCGGCGGAAAAAGTTACACGTCTTTAAGTTTGTCTTAATCTTTTGTTCAGGTGAGGCGCGTAGATTAAAGCTACGCAACAGAAACCGCCGAAAGCGAGAATTTTTACACGATGAACAAATTATTCAATTACGAAATCTGGGACGAAAAACAAAAAGCGGCATTTGCCAACGTTTGCGAATGGCAAAACAAATTTAGACGGCTGCGCTGCGCCGAACACCAAACCACGCCGCGATTAAATCTTTCGACCGGAAAAAAAGGTTCGAGCGTGTCAATTGACGCGTGTTGCGACGATTTTTTTCAGCGAATCGTCAAAGAAAAAGCGTTCGGCGCGACGAATCGGCACGCGTAAACGGTCAACAGCAAACTGTTTCGCGCGTCCGCTTAACACCGCATTAACTCAAAATTAATCGAGCCGTCACAACTCTTCAACCCGCATTTAACATTCGCCGTTTATTCTCGTTCTTACCGCAAACATTCGACGGCGTTTCGGTGCCGTCTCAATTTAACAACGAGGATTAAACACAAAGGAGAAAAATGAAATACCTTTTCAGATTTTCGCCGAGGGTTATTTTTACCCTGGCATTCGTCGCTTTTTTTTCGCTTTCCGCCGGGCTGCAATCAGTTCAAGCGCAAGCGGCGCCGGTCGTGCGAATCGTGCTGCCCGAACGTTTTCGGGTTTTAACCGATCAATTTTTCGATCTGCGCGTCGAAGTGGAAAATCTTTCGGTGCGCGCCAAAATTCAAATCAGCGTGCAGAACGAAAACGGGCAAACCGAATCAATCAACTACGCGGGCAATTTTGAGACGACGAGCGATAACGACAGCAGCGCCGCGACGCTCGACCGCGCATATACTTACCGCAAAGTGAGCTTTCCGCGAGCGGGCGTTAAAACCATTCGCGCGGTAATTTCCGACGGGCGGCAGATTTACGGCGCGCTAACGCAGATTTCCGTGCAGGATTTTAATTTGCAGGCGAATAAAAACATCGTTTTGTTCATCGGCGATGCGATGGGAACGAGTTACCGTGACGCTTCGCGCATCGTCGCGCAAAGCACGGGCAACCGTTTTCGCGAAGGCTGGTTCGACGAATTGCAGCAGATGGATCAAATGCCGGTGACGGGAATGAGCATGACTTATTCGCTCGAAAACATCGTGCCCGATTCGGCGAACACCGGTTCGGCGTGGACGACCGGCAACAAAACGATTAACGGCGCGCTCAACGTTTTCCCGGACAACAACGATTTTCGTTACTCATCGGCGAATTTGCAGGCGACCAAACAATTCGCGCTCGATAATCCGCGCGTCGAAACTCTCTGGCAGTATTTGAAACGCCGTCACGGTTACAAAACCGGCATCGTCACGACTTCCGATGTCGCCGACGCAACGCCCGCCGCCGAAGGCGCGCACACGATCACGCGTTCGCTTTTGAAAGACATCGCCAAACAATACGTTGACGGCACGATCACGCCCGGCGTTCAGTTTGACGTGATAATGGGCGGCGGACTCGAACATTTCAACCAGCGCACCGCCGCCAATTCCGGCGACACGCGCAATTTAGTCAGTGAACTGCAAACCGCCGGTTTCACTTATGTGCAGAACCGCACGGAATTAAACGCGCTCAGCGCGACCAACGCGCCCGCGAAAGTTCTCGGATTATTTCGCACCGGAAATATGAACGTCGCTTACGACAAATTAAATCTCGCGCGTCCGACCGGCGTAACGCCCGCGACCGGCGCGGCGGCTCCGGCGGGCGGACCGGCGGCGGAACCGTCGCCGAACTTCGGCGGTTTTACCGATCAGCCGTTTTTGGACGAAATGACCGGCAAAGCGATCACGACTTTGCGCAAAGACAACGCGCCGTTTATTTTAATGGTCGAAGGCGCTTCGATTGATAAGCAGTCGCACCCGAATTACGCGAACGGTCAAATTTGGGACACGATTGAATTCGACAAAGCCGTCGGCGTCGGTCGCGCTTTTTTGAACACGAACGCGCAAACGCGCGCCAACAATCTCGTCGTCGTCACCGCCGACCACGATCAGTCAATGCACATTATCGGCAACGTTGACACGAACGTGCCGAACGCCGTGCAAAACGTCATTTCGACTTATCAATATCCGAACGGCAGCCGCGCCGACAACACGACCGGCGCGGCGAATCGCGTCGGCGAATCCGAAGGTTTTCCCAATTACGAAGACGCGAACGGCGACCGTTACCCGGAAAACACGAACCGCTTCAAAATCAAAGTCGGCTATCGCACCGGCGATCACACCGGATCAAGCGTTCCGGTCACGTCCGAAGGCGCGGGCGCGCTGTTGTTTTACGGTTATTACGATCAGACCGATCTTTTTTTCAAAATGGCGAAAGCGCTGAGCATCAACACGCGCCAGCTCGATAACGCCGTCGAACTCAAACAAAATGCGGACGTGCCGTATTTCACGCCGAACTATAATTTCGACAACAAAAATCAACGCGACGATTCGGTGATTCAATGGCTGAAAAACGCGCCGCTCGTCAAGCCGCGATTAATCACTGAAGACGACATCAAAGCGGACGACGACGAACATCAAGTTCCTTAATTTTTCTCACACGAATTCGCGAAAACTAACCGGCTAACTTTGCCGCGGGATGAAATGTCAAAAAATAATTCAGACATTTCATCCCGTTTTTTTAAAGAAAAACTTCACAGCGCACTGCAAAATCCGCGCAATCCGGTTAACGCGCGCAAAAAACTTTTTTGATTGTTATCTCAAGCAGCCGGTTGAATTTAATTTAGGCGGGCAGGGAAATAGCGAATGATCTGGACAGACTTTTTTAATTATCTGAAAAATCAAAAAAATAATATTGAATTCTATTAATTCACGCGCCGATTACGGTTTCGTTCGGAAAGAATTTGTGAACTTCTCTGATCAAATCAGGCGCAGCGCCCGTCGTATGGAAAAGTTTGATTTCGGCGCTCGAACGTTTGCGGCTGATTTTGACATCGTAAACCAGCCATTTTGCCTGAAGACTGGTAATCGCTTTTTGATCGCAAGCGTTTAACTCTCTGCCCAGCGAAATTACAATCGGTGTATTCTCGGTCGTCATAATTTTTCACGCGCTCCTGACAAAACCGCTTTCTTAATGAAATCCAGCGATTTTATTCGTTTTTATGAAATCGGAAGAACAGTAATTTAAACGAGCGCTGTTACAAAAATGTTAAATAAATATTAAATCCGGGCAGGCAACATTACAACGAAAAGAGATAGCGGAAAATTCAATTGCACTCCGCCGGCTGACGCGCCGCGCCGTTCTTTCGCACTAACAATTGAGCAGTGACAGCCCTTGGCAGGAAGCCGAAAAAACGGACGTTGAGCAAAGCCAGTGAAAACGATAAATCGGAAATGCCGGAAGCCGGATGCCAAAACTCCGGCTTTTTTATTTGTCGCTTTCACTGAAAAACATATCAATTTCGCCGCGCGCATATTTTGTCAACCTTGCGAATAACGATCAAAGGCGGCGGAATAATTGATTCTTCAATCGTTTTTGATCGTCCAACTTAATTTCCCGAAAAACGCGATTTGCGCTGCGAGCGATGGAAAAATCCTCAAGCGTTTTTTATGTCTGCTCACCGACATAGCGGCGGCGCGACTTTTTGTATCCTTAAATTTCAGCGAAACGAGCGGCTGTCCGAAATGCCGAATTTAATCAACTTAAACCGCGCGCCGATGCGGTAATCTGATCGCATCGGCGCGCGGTTTAACACCAACTCGGCGGAGTTTTTTCATTCGCCTCGTCGGGGAAATTATCAAAAGGGAGTAAATAAATGTTTTATCAGGACGGAAAATTACAGTACGAAGTGAGAGTTGACAATCCGAATCCGCTGTTTGCCAAAGCGTTGCAGCAAGCAATCGGCGGCGTCGAAGGCGAAATCAGAGTTTGTTTGCAGTATCTTTTTCAGGCGTTCGGCGCGCGCGGTCCGAAAAAATACCGCGATATGTTATTAAACACCGGAACCGAAGAAATCGCGCATATCGAAATGCTGGCAACGGCGGTCGCGCTCAATCTCGAAGGCTCGCCGATGAATTATAAAGAAGAAGCGGCGGAAGCGAATCCGATGGTCGCGGCGATTTTCGGCGGAATGAATATGCGCCATTATCTTTCGACCGGAATGGCAGCGACGACCGAAGATGCCAACGGCACGCCGTTTGACGCTTCGCACGTTTACGCTTCGGGCAATCTCGCCGCCGATATGTATTCCAACGTCGCGGCGGAATCTACCGGCAGAGTTCTCGCTTGTCGGCTTTTTGAAATGACCGACGACGCGGGAATGAAAGATATGCTGTCGTTTTTAATCGCCAGAGACACGATGCACCAGAAGCAATGGCTCGCCGTCATCGAGGAACTCGGCGGTTATGAAGGCGCGCTGCCAATTCCGAACAGTTTTCCGCAGTCGGAAGAAGTTCAGGGCTGGAATTACGCTTACGTCGCGACCGGAATTGAAGGCGCGGCGGTTCCCGAAGGTCGGTTTACGCAGGGCGCATCGCTCGACGGAAAAGGCGAATTTCAT
>SXVE01000484.1 GCA_005790265.1 Acidobacteriota bacterium
AACCCTGCCGAACAAAGTTCTTCTTCCGGCGGACGAAGAAACCGCCGAAATAACGATTGAAGCGCAGGCAAGCCCGACGCCGAAGCCGTTTACGACCTGGCAGGAAGACGCGCGCGAAAATGTGAAAACATCCTCAAATTCAACGGCGCGCGGGACAATTCAAAATGATGACGAAATCGAACGAACCGTTACTTTGATGATTTGTCCGCTGACCGGCGCGCGCGCGACGATTAATTGTCCGAAAAAAGAGCCGCACACTTTTCGCGAAGGCGCACAGCCGAAAGATTTTTGTCCGTTTCACGTTAATCCGCCAAATTAATATTCCCAAAAATAAAATCAACCGCTTATTGCTCCATAACTCGACGCGCTTTTTCGCCGCAGTTTTTCGCCGACGCTTTCGCAACGCTTCAAAAAATAAACTCAACGGTTGACAACTTCACCTCGATAACTGATAACTGATAACTAAAAATGCGAGTAGCAATTCTATCTGCGGAAGCAGTTCCATATTCAAAAACCGGCGGTTTGGGCGACGTCGCGGGCGCGCTTCCGAAAGCGCTGAAGCAAATCGGCGTGGACAGCGTTTTGATTACGCCGTGTTATTTGCAAACCAAAGGCGAATATCTCTGGAAACTGGCGATTGACGATTTGACGGTCAATTGGCGCGGCGTCAATTATCGCGCCAAAGCGTTTTATTCGGAAGCGAACGGCGCGCCGACCTTTTTAATTGATGCGCCCGAATATTTTCACCGCGACTCGATTTACGGCTACACGGAAGATTACGAGCGTTTCGCGTTTTTTAATCACGCGGCACTCGTTTTGCTCGAACGAATCGGCGCGCCGCCCGACATTGTTCACTTAAACGATTGGCACTGCGGTTTTGCGGCGGTTGAAATCGCTTCAAAAAGAATGCGCAGCGATTACTGGCGCGATGTGCGAACGGTTTTTTCGATTCACAATATGGCGTATCAGGGCGGATTCGATGCGAACGAATTGTGGAAATTCGGTTTCAGCGGCGAGTTTGAGCGCAACGCTTTTCTCTTTAACGGTTACGCGTCCGCAATGAAAGCCGGACTCGCCGTTTCCGATACGCTTTCCACCGTTTCGCCGCGTTATTCCCACGAAATTCAAACCGCGCAGGAAGGCTACGGACTCGATTGGCTTTTGCGCAGCCGCGCGAATCGGTTGATCGGAATCACGAACGGCGTTGATTACGAAGTGTGGAATCCGGCGACCGACGCGGTTTTACCGGCGCATTACGATTTTCGGAATTTGGCGGGAAAGCGCGAATGCAAACGCGCGCTGCTCGAAAATTTTTCGCTGCCGGTAAGTTTGGAAAAACCGATTTTCGCTTCGATTACGCGCCTTACCGCGCAAAAGGGAATTGACTTAATGATGCAGGTCGCAGGAGAAATCTTAGCGACCGGCTCGTACATCGTTTCGCTCGGTTCGGGCGCGGCGGAATACGAAAATTTCTGGCAGCGGCTGCGCGATTACGCGCCCGCGCAAGTCGGCATTTATCGCGGCTACAACGAAGATTTGGCGCATTTAATCGAAGCCGGAAGCGACATTTTTATGATGCCGTCGAAATTCGAGCCGTGCGGGTTAAATCAAATGTACAGTTTGCGTTACGGCACGATTCCGATTGTGCGCGCGGTCGGCGGACTGGACGATACCGTGCAAAATTTCGACCGCGTGAGCGGCAGCGGCAACGGATTTAAGTTCGCCGAATACCGCGCCGATAAATTTTTAGAGAAAATTTACGAAGCGCTGTTCGCTTATTACGAACCGGATTCGTGGCGGCGATTGCAGCTCAACGGAATGACGACCGATAATTCGTGGGAAAACGCTGCTCGTAAATACGAACAGCTTTACCGGTTTACAAAATCATAAAAACGCGGAAACGTAATTTAAATATCACCGATTAATTAAAGATAATCAGCGCGCGAGCCGAATCGCATTGTCAAAAACGGTTCGGACGCGCTGAAAATTTACTTTGTATTTTTGTTTTGAGCGAGACCTATAACCGCAAAAAGATTTTAATTTTCCGCATCGGACATCTCGGCGACACTCTGGTTTCGCTTCCGGCATTTTGGGCGATTAAAAACGCTTTTCCCGATGCGCATTTGACGCTGCTGACCAACGTCAACGCCAAAAGCGCGAATTACGTAGTCGCCAACAGCGTTTTGCCGGAAAAAGGATTGATTGACGATTGGCTTTATTACCCGACCGAGCTGTCAAAAATCGGCACGGCGCTTGGTTTCGCAAAATTATGGAACGAGATCAGACGCGAGAAATTCGACGATTTGTTTTATTTAATGACGCGCAACCGAACGCCTTCGCAAATCAGCCGCGATGAAAGATTTTTTCGGTCAGCGGGCGTCAAAAATATTTTCGGAACTGATTTCCTGCGGCAGAATATTATCGAAAAAATGCCGATCAGACCGCTTGCGCCGGTCGAATCGGAAGCGGAATTTCTTCTCAAAAGCGTTGCCGCAAGCGGCATTGCCGTAAATTTCAACGTGAAACCGGATTTGCTGCTCAGTGCGGCGGAAAAAAGTTTTGCCGAAAACTGGCTGAAGGAAAATTGCGGAACAGCCTTTACTGAAAAAAAACTTGTCGCCGTCGCGCCCGGAAGCAAATGGGAATCGAAAATTTGGGCTGAGGAAAATTACGCGTTGGTCGTTTCCGCGCTGATTGAAAAACACGGAATATTTCCGGTTATTTTCGGCGGACAGGAAGATCGCGAAACGGGAAACCGGTTGCTGCAAAAATTCGGTTTTGGAGCGAATGCGGCTGGCGAACTCAACATTCGGCAAGCGGCGGCGGCGCTGGCAAATTGCCGACTTTACCTGGGAAACGACACGGGAACGATGCATCTCGCCGCCGCCGTCGAAACGCCGTGCGTCGCCGTTTTCGCCGCCATAGACCGCGCCGGAAGATGGCATCCGTTCGGCAAAAATCACGCGGTTTTTCGCGAAACCGTCGAATGCGAAGGCTGTTATTTGCCGATTTGTCCGTTTCAGAATAAGTGTCTGGCGTTGATCGAACCGAAAAGAGTTTGGGCGGCGTGCGAAGCGATTTTGAGAAACGTTTGATAAAAAGCTATTATTGTTACGATTTGCCGCGCCGAAACGAAACAGCGAAAGCGGGTTGTTGGAACGTCTTTTGAACTATTAACGCCGGTGCGTGCCGGGAATTGGTAACGATGGCAAGCAGTTTTATTAACCTTTAAGTCAAAATATTAAAGCTGAAAACGCTTGTTCAATCAATAAAAGAAACGTTTTGA
>SXVE01000485.1 GCA_005790265.1 Acidobacteriota bacterium
AAACACGCGAATAATTTGCGAGACGGACACGAAACAATCGTTCACAAATCAGACGGCACGACCGAGAACCGTGAAACGCGCCCGATAATTCTTGCGCCCGACGTGCAAAAATATTTTTCCGATGCCGAATCCGTTAATCAAGCTCTGCGCGGACTGATCGCGCTCGTTCCCGAAAAACACGTTTAAAGTATACCGCCGTGAAAATGCTCGAAACCAAACGTTTGATCTTGCGCGAAATCGTCGCGCAAGACGCCGAATTTATTTACGATTTGGTTAATCAGCCGTCGTTCGTCAAATACATTGGCAACCGTAACGTTCATTCGGTTGAAACGGCTGGTGATTTTATCGAAACGCGTTATCGGAAAAGCTACGCCGACAACGGATTTGGATTGTATCTCGTTGAACTAAAAGAAAATAACGCGCCGATTGGCATTTGCGGTTTTGTCCGGCGCGACACTTTGCCGGACGCGGATATCGGTTTTGCGTTTCTTCCGCAGTTTGAGCGCAAAGGTTACGCGTTTGAATCAGCCGACGCCGTGATGAAATACGGTCGCGATGCGTTAAAGCTCGAAAAAGTTCTCGCCATCACGACGCAGGATAATCACGCGTCAGGAAAACTGCTCGAAAAGCTCGGTTTCAAGTTTGAAAATTTAATCAAACAGCCGAGCGATGACGCGGAGCTGAAACTTTTCTCGTTTGAATTCAAAAACTAAAAATCACTTTTAATTTAATTTCCGCTTTGTTTTTAAGAAAAGCCGCAACCGGTTTGTTACAATAAATTTCAGCAATTTATTAACAATCAAGGGAGATTTTTTATGGTTACATTAGCGGATGCGCGCCGAATAATTGATGCGGCGGAGAAAAAAGCGGCGGAAATCGGACAGCCGATGAATATTGCGGTGGCGGACGCGGGCGGAAATCTGGTCGCGCACGTCCGAATGGACAACGCATGGCTGGGCAGCATTGATATTTCGATCAAAAAGGCTTACACGAGCCGCGCTTTTGATATTGCGACGAAAGATTTGGCGGAACACAGTCAATCGGGCGGACAGTTTTTCGGGATTAACGCGTCGAACGACGGGAAAATTATGATTTTCGCGGGCGGCATTCCGCTCAAAAAAGACGGTGCAGTCGTCGGCGCCATCGGCGTTTCCGGCGGTTCGGGCGAACAGGATCACGCCGTCGCCGAAGCAGGCGCGGCGGCATTTTAATTTTTTAGTTGAACAGACAGATTGAGCCGCACAAAGGCACAAAAATTAGCAAAGCGCAAAAAATAGAAAGAATGGGACGCGGATTTTAACGGATCGGGCAGATTGGAACGGATATTTTATTTATAATTCATCCTCGAAAATCCGCTTAATCAGTTCAATCCGCGTCCCATTCTTATTTTTTGCGCTCTTTTTTGACTTCTTTTGGCTGTAAAAATCAGTTTCCGGTCAATTCGCGAACGGCACGGTCGAGCTGCGAATCTCGTCCGGTGAATGTTTCGCCGATTGGTCTGGTGACGGCGGCGTCAACCGGGCGCGGGTTGAGTTCCATATCAACGCCGTCATTTCCGGTGATTAATTGACGCGGCAATCGAAACGTCGTGCCGTCGAACAGATTAGTATTCCACGTGAAAATAATCCAACCGGCGGTCGGTTCGCCGACGACTTTGCCGAGTTTTAGAGTGCGGTAACCTTCGGTCAAATCTTCGGCGTCCGACAGCGAATGCTGATTCGTCACTAAAACCGTCGGGCGTTCGAGCGCGCGCTGACCGAGCGCAGTGCGCGCCGGAACATTCCACAATCCGCGTTCTTTCATCGTCAAATAACCGCGCCGCGATAAAACATCAATCACATACGGATTAATAAAACCGCCGTTGTTGTTGCGAATGTCAACGACGACGCCTTGTTTCGCCTGATTTTCCGCGTCCAAGTCAATGTAAAGCTGTTCGAGCGAATTCTGCGACATATCCGGAAGATGAACGTAACCGATTCTCCCGCCGCTGATTTGATTGACGTAGGCGCGATTCGCTTCGACCCATTGGCGATACAAAAGATTTTTTTCCGCGCCGGTCGAAATCGGTTTGACGATGATTTCGCGTTTGTTCGCCGCGTCCGCCGTCGCCGAGACATTCAGCACAACTCGTTTATTTACTTTGTTTTCGAGTATTTCGTCGAGATTCGTTTTGTTGTTAATCGCAACGCCGTCAACCGCTAAAAGATAATCGCCGACTTTGATGTTTTGGACGATTGCCGCCGGGCTGAGCGTGATGATTTCCGTGATTTTCAAACGCCCGTTCGCTTCATATTCGGCGCGGTCGAAACGCAGACCGAGCTTGCCGATTGGCGTCGGCGTAAAACCGGACGCGCCGGACACGCCGAGATGCGATGCGTTCAGCTCGCCGACCATCAAATTCATCAAACGGCGCAGCTCGTCCGCTGTTCGCGCGCCCATCGCGAGCGGTTCATAAGTCGCGTAAACCTGATTCCAATCAGCGCCGTGAAATTTTTCGTCGTAAAAATTATCGCGCATATAACGCCAGCCCTGTTTGAAAATTTCCATTTTCTCATCGGCAAAATTGACGTTCATTTCCACTGTTAGATTGAGCGGGCGAACTTCGCGTTTGTCTAAACTGACGATATTAACGCGTCCGTTTTCGACGTAATAAATTTCTTTTGAATCAGGAGAAAACTGCGCGTTCGATTTAAAGCCGGCGGTCGAAGTGATTTGCCGCGCCGCCGTGTCGGTCGCCAGCTCGTCGAGATTGATCGCGTAGAAATTAAACTGATTTTCCGCCGAAGCGAGCACGAGCAGCGTTTTTCCGTCAGGACTGATGCGCTGACTGCTCACGTCAACGCCGGTCGGAATCAAACTCAAGCGTTTGCGAATGTCTTCAAAAACGATTTCGGTTTGTTTGGAATCGTCTTTTTTTGGCGTGACCAAATCCGACGGCGAAACGATTGCGGGCGTCGGCGAAGTTTGCGGACTTGGGCTGACGGTCGGCGAAACGCTCGGCTGCGGCGTCGGAGTCGGCGAAACGTTCGGCGCGGGCGGTTGGCGGTCGCGCGGATTTTCCTGTTTGAAAAGATCGCGAAATTGGTCTTCGCGAAATTTCGGCGAGCGCAGTTTCAAATCAATTCGGGCGAGCGCGCCGGTTTCCGTACGTTGTCCCGTGTCGAAAAGAAGATACGCGCCGTCAGGACTCCACGACAGCGAACTGCTGTTGGAATTCGCCAAAAAGCTGACGGGACGCGCCGCGCCGCCGCTGATTGAAACGACGCTCGCATTGACATACGAACGATTTTCCGGCGCGCTCGTTAAAAACGCAATCCAGCGGCTGTCCGGCGACCACGCGACGCTTTCGCGGCTCAGAAGCGGCGGCGCGTCCGCGTAAAATTTGCACAACTCGCGTTCCTGTTTCTTTTCCACGTCATAAACGAACATCGCGCGCGCATCACGCACAAACGCGAAATATTTTCCGTCCGGCGAATAAATCGGCAACGAATCGTTGTTCGCGCTGCGCGTCATCTGCGTTTCCGTTTCGCTCGCAAAATCGTATTGATAAATCGCCATCGCGCCCGCGCGTTCCGACGCATAGATGATTTTGCGGCTGTCCGGCGACCACGAAACGAACGATTCGGGCGCGGCGGTCGTCGTGATGCGCACGGCTTCGCCGCCGTCTTTGGCTGACGCGGCGAAAATCTCGCCGCGCGCGATGACGGCGACTTTTTTGCCGTCGGGCGCGAGTGAAAGTTCGCGAATCTGAGTTGAAAGCACGACGCGTTCACTCAAAGGAGTTGACGCCGCGCCGCGCAAAACGACGGGAACTTCGCTGGCTCGTCCGCCGTCGGCGCTGATTTTCCAAAGCCGAAAATTGCGCTCGAAAACGATTTCTTTCGCGTCCGCCGACAGATTCGCCCAGAGAACGCGCCCGTCGGTAAAGTTCGTCAATTGTTTGGCTTGTCCGCCGCGCGTTTGCGACCACAGATTCTGCACGCCGCTGCGGTCGGAGACGTAAAACATTTTCGAGCCGTCGGCGTTTGAGGAAACCCAGAGTTGTTTGGCGCCGCGCGTCGCCATCTGTTCGTAGCGTTCGCCGGTTTTCAGCCAGATTTCGGTTTCGTCAATATGGCTGCGACCTTTGCGCCACCATTGCCCGTTGGCGATTCCGCGCGCCGAAAAAAGTATCGAACCGTCGGCGAGCGGCGACGACCAGAATTCGTTGGTGTAGCGGTCGGACGAAACCGCCATCGGCGTTCCGCCGGTTGCTGCGACGCGAAAAATATCGTTCATTCCGGCGATGTCTTTGCTCGTCGAAGAGTAATAAAGCCAGTTTCCGTCGCGCGACCACGCATCGAGCTGATCGGTCGCGTCATCGAAAGTCGCGCGGCGCAAATCGCTCGTTTCAAGATTTAAAACGTAAATGTCGCCCGCGCCCGTTCGATTTGAGACGAATGCGAGCTGTTTTCCGTCAGGCGAATAAAGCGGGCGCGATTCGTTTGCCGGATGCGAAACGAGCAATTGCGCCGTGCCGCCGCCAGCCGGAACCGTCCAGATGTCGCCGCCCGAAACGAAAGCGATTTCTTTGCGGTCAGGCGACAGCGCCGGTTCGGTTAAATAAGCGGTTGATTTCTGGGCGAAAGCGGAAACAGCGCACAGCAAAAATGCCAGTGCCGATAGACAAACGATTTTTTGCGTCATATTTTTTAGTTGAATGTTTCCGGAATTTTTAGCGGAAACGCGAGATTATACGGTGATTTAAGCTAAAATGTTTATTCAGCCGTCCGAAAACTGAAAAATCGCTTTTCCTGTCAACGAAATATTTATGAAATTCGGTTTAATTGCCGGAAACGGAAATTTTCCATTTCTCGTCGTCGAAGGCGCGCGCAAAGCGGGCGCGTCGCTCGCGGTCGTCGCCATCAAAGAGGAAACCGACAAGCGCATCGAAACGGTTGCCGAAAAAGTCGTTTGGGTCGGCATCGGGCAGCTCGGAAAGATGATCTCATTTTTCAAAAAAGAAGGCGTCGAAAAAGCGTTTATGGCGGGACAGGTAAAACACGTGCAGATTTTTTCCGGCGCGTTTCCCGATTGGCGAATGGCGAAAATGCTTTACAATCTGCCGCGCCGCAACACCGATTCGTTAATCGGCGGAATTGCCGACGAACTTGCCAAAGACGGCATCGAGCTGATTGATTCGACGTATTTTATGGGCGAACATCTCGCCGCGACCGGCATTTTAACGCGCCGCAAACCGGACGAAACCGAGCGCGGCAACATCGAATACGGCTTGCATATCGCCAATGAAATCGCGCGGCTCGATTTGGGACAAACGATTGTCGTGCGCGCTAAAGCGTGCGTCGCCGTCGAAGCGATGGAAGGAACCGATGCGACGATTGAACGCGCCGGAAATCTCGCCAAAGGCAAATTAACCGTCGTCAAAGTCGCTAAACCCGATCAGGATATGCGTTTCGACGTTCCGGTCGTCGGCGTTCCGACGATTGAAACGATGATTCGCGCCGGGGCGACGTGTCTTTCGGTGACGGCGGGCAAAACTTTGATTTTCGACCGCGAACGAATGCTGCGGCTCGCCGACGACAATAAAATTTGCGTCGTCGGCTCGCCCGGCGAAACAAAAATCGTCCAACCTGCGTAAAATAAACCGAATCTGAATTTAAGGACATCCAAAACTCAAACCAAAATTAAAGATTGATTTAGAATTCGGTGCCGCGTTTTGTTTGTCTTTCGATGGTTAAATTTCCAAGGAGAATATGCGAAAAAATTTACTTTCTTTATTTTTAGTCGGCTCGTTTTTGCTGCCGACGGCGGCGTTCGCGCAAACGGCGTCGGTCAAAATCACGCCGGCAGAGCGCCAAATGGCGGAAACGATTACGGCGGAACAGTTAAAAGATTATTTATATTACGTGGCGTCCGACGAAATGGAAGGACGCGACACGCCTTCGCGCGGTCTGGATTTGACGGCGAAATTTATGGCGACGATGCTCTCGCGCTGGGGTTTCAAACCGGCGGGCGATAACGGCACGTTTTTTCAAAAAATCGCCTTGAAACGCGATATGGTTGACCCGGCGGCGACCGCGGTGACCATCGGCGGTCAGCAGTTTGAATACGGCGAAGACATCGTGCGCGTTTCGGGCAATCCGGCAGCCGCGCTGTCGGCGCCGATTGTTTACGCGGGCAACGGTTGGATGATCAAGTCGAAAAACCTGAATCCGTACGAAAATCTCGACGTTAAAGGGAAATTCATCGCCGTTTACGGTGAAGGACAAATCAACGGACGCAATCTCGTGCCGCTTCCGGCGGGCGTGACGCAGGCTGATTTAACCGGCGAACGCGGCACTGCTTGGGCTGACGCGGTAACTTACGCGCGCAGCAACGGCGCGGCGGGCGTGATCGTTCTGCCGTCGAAATTCTTAGCGGAAAACTGGTCGGGCATTTCGCAAAACTTCGGACGCAGCCGTCTTTCAGTCGAAAAATTAGCGCAGCCGGGCGCGGCTGCGACTGGCGCGGCAAACGCGCCGACGGTTTTGATCGCTTCGCCGAAATTGTCCGACGCGCTGTTTACCGGCGAAACGGTTAATCCGGTGCGTGCGGCATCAAACGCTTCGTTTGCACTGAGCGGCAACAAAAGTCTCGATTTCAAAACCGCGATGAAAGCGGAAACTTTGATGACGCAAAACGTCGTGGCGATTTGGGAAGGATCCGACCCGAAATTGAAAAACGAAATGGTTGCCATCGGCGCGCATTACGATCACGACGGCGTTCGTCCGAACGCTCCGGGCGACGATAAAATTTGGAACGGCGCGGACGATGACGGTTCGGGAACGGTCGGCGTGCTGGCGATTGCCGAAACTTTGGCAAAAGCGAAAACTCGTCCGAAGCGCTCGGTTCTGTTCGTCTGGCACTGCGGCGAGGAAAAAGGTTTGTGGGGCAGCGAATATTTCAATAAATTTCCGACCGTTGACATCAAAAACGTCGTCGCGCAATTAAATATTGATATGATCGGGCGCAGCAAAAAACCGGCTGACACGAATCCGAAAAACAAGGATTTGTCGGGCGAAAACGACATTTACGTGATCGGTTCGGAAATGATGAGTTCGACGCTCGGCGCGGTCACGAAACAGACGAACGCCGGTTATTTGAATCTCGGTTACGATTATCGTTACGACGATCCGAAAGACACGAATCGTTTCTTTTTCCGTTCTGACCATTTCAATTACGCGGTCAACGGCATTCCGATTGTGTTCTGGTTTGACGGCGTTCACGAAGATTATCACCAGGCGAGCGATTCGGCGGACAAGATTGATTATGCGAAGATGGAAAAAGTTACGCGCACGATCTTTTTGACGCTTTGGGAAATCACCGAATTAAAGGAACGTCCGAAAGTCGATAAACAGCTTCCGCC
>SXVE01000486.1 GCA_005790265.1 Acidobacteriota bacterium
CGTCGTTTCGCAGACGACGATTAAACTGCAAACTTTTCTCGATGCGGCGGAAGCGGTCAAATTAAAAACCGACGATGAAGTGCAAGTCGTTAACACGATCTGCTCGGCGACGCGCGACCGTCAAGATGCAGCGCGCGCTTTGGCAGGCGAAGTTGACGCTTTTTACATTATCGGCGGACGGCATTCTTCTAACAGCCGCAAACTTCTGACCGTCTGCCAAGAACAATGCGCGAAAAGTTTTCTGATCGAAACCGAAGAGGAAATCAACCCGTCGGATTTAGACGGCGCGCAAACGGTCGGCGTGACGGCGGGCGCTTCGACTCCGAATTGGCTGATCGAAAAAATCATCAAACACATCGAAGAAATCGGCGCGCAACAGGAACTTTCGCTCAAATAAAAACTGTAGTTTCACTGTCAAAGCAACAAAAAAGTGCGGCGAGAAATAATTTCTCGCCGCACTTTTTTATTTGCCAATCTTACTACCAAAAAAATTACGGAATAATCAGCGATTCGCCAACTCGCAAATCGCTCGGACTGCTCATCCGGTCGCGATTAGCTTCGTAAATTCTCATATAACTGCGCGTCGTGCCGTAATAACGCTGACTGATTTTGCCGAGCGTATCGCCGCGCCGCACAACGTATGAGCGTCCGCTTGCCGGTCGGTCACCGCCGTCGTTATAACCGCCGCTCGTTTCGCTTCTTTCGGAAAATCTCGGCAGCGAAACCGCCTGGTTAAGATAGACGCCGAATTCCGTTCCCGATTTGACTTCGGCATCTTCGCCTTTGGTCAATCTTTCGCCGGCGAGACCGCCGAGACCGCCTAAAATCGCGCCGATTGCCGCGCCTTTTCCCCCACCGATCAATCCGCCGAGAATTGCGCCGCCGCCCGCACCGCCGCCGATAAAGATTAATTTGTCATTTTTGCGGTCGTCGCCCGTCGCCGCGCTCTCGTTATCGCTTTTCGCGCTTTTCGTGTTCAAATCGGTGAGCGAACCGTTAATGTTGCGCGTCGTTCCGTTCGGCAATCTAACGGAAACAAAACTAACGCCGATTTGTCCCGGATCGCCGCCTTTTTTCGCCGTCGTGACCGTGTCAACGCGTCCGTTCACGATGCTGCCGACCGGAATGACGATGGCTCCGTTACCCGCGTAAACCGGTTCGGTAATCGTCGCAGTAAAACGGTCGCCGACGCGCGCTGATCTCGAACTGATCGTGCCGTTCATTCGCGCGCGAAAAGAAGTTCCGCGTTCGACGCGATAAGTCTGCGCGGCAGAACTGGAATATACACCATTTGGTGCAGCGCTTGCGCTAACCGTCGGAATTGTCGTGCCAATCAGCGTCGCAGCGCCTAAAAGCGCGGTCAAAACTCGTAAATTAAATTGTTTTTTCATAATTATCCTCCCTTTTTCATTGATAATATTATTTTAACTCGTCAGCAACCCTCTAATTAGCGAAAAATCCAGCCGCTTGATTTTTCTCAGTTATGCTTTTGCAATTTCCGTTCCGCAGCCGAAAATTATCTTGATGCCGCTAATTTTTCCAATAAAACAGCTTGGCGGAGATCGCGCCGAAAAAAATCTTGAAAATTACGTCTATTCTGCGTATATTCAAAACATTAAAATTATTTTGTTTTTGCTTCGGACGCGATTCCCGTTTTTGTTGTTCGGGTTCAGTCTGTTCAAGAAAAAGTGCGGGCAAACTTTTGCAAGGGGATTTAACTTTTTAATGCACATTATTTACCAGACGCTTCTGCTTTTCACGCTCAATCTGCTCGATGCGGTTCTCACTATTTACTGGGTGCGCAACGGTTTCGCCACCGAAGGAAATCATTTGATGGCGATGCTGCTCGACATCGGCGATCTTCCTTTTCTCGCAGTCAAAATTGCTATTGGCGCAACGGCGGCGCTCGTTTTATGGCATTGGGGAAATCTGCGTCTGGCGCGATACGGTTTGGCTGTCTCGCTCGTCATCTACATCGGATTGATGGGCGTTCATCTTTTTACGGGACTTTCCGCTTTCGGTCTTTTGTCCGATAATTTCGTGCACGAAATGACCGTTTGGTCGCAGGAATTTACCGCGTTTTTCGCTTAAAAATTTTGCTGAAAACGTTAGAGATTCGCTAAAAATACAAATTTATCGTCTGCTGTTTTTGCTGAAACAGCGGGCGCTTTTTTTTCGTATTCGGTTCATAGTATTTAAACGCGCAACGCAATTTTTGGTGTTACGCATCATACAAAAAGACAAATTTTAAAGCAGTAAAAGGAAATAACGCTATGGAAAGAAGATCGGTTTATCAATTATCAGGGCGTCAGATTATATTTTTGGCATTTGCTTCGGCGCTGATTGCGGTCGGAGCGACATTTTTTCTTTCAAATTTCGGCAGCGTCAGTCAATTCAAAGATGCGGCAAGCGTCGCCTTCGCCGAAGACGCGCCGCGCGGGATTTCGGAACCGTCCGCCGTCAGCGACGAGCAGAACAGCATCGAAGTTTATAAAACGCTTTCGCCCGGCGTTGCTTTTATCACAACGAGCGCGCAAAGCGTCAATTACTACGGCGAAGAAGCCGAGCGCGAGAGCGGCAACGGCTCCGGTTCGGTGATTGACAATCAGGGACATATCTTAACGAATTTTCACGTCGTCGAAGGCGCGTCGAAATTGACGGTCAGTTTCGGCGGCGAAAAAGTTTATCCGGCGCGCTTTATCGGCGGCGATCCGGACACGGATTTAGCCGTGATTAAAATCGAACCGCCGCGCGAAGGTTTGACCGTGATCGGTCTCGGCGATTCCGACCGCCTCGCCGTCGGGCAAAAAGTGCTCGCCATCGGCAATCCGTTCGGTTTGGACAGAACTTTAACGACCGGCGTTATTTCCGGTTTGCAGCGTCCGATCAGAGCGCGCAACGGTCGTCCGATTGACGCTGCGATTCAAACAGACGCGTCCATCAATCCGGGCAATTCCGGCGGACCGCTGCTCGATAAATTCGGCAAAATGATCGGCATCAATTCGCAGATTCTATCGCGTTCCGGCGGTTCGGTCGGCGTCGGTTTCGCGATTCCGGTTAACACGGCGAAACGCGTCGTGCCGCAATTAATTCAATTCGGCGCGGTCAATCGTCCGAAACTCGGCGCTCAAATGCAGGCAGTTGCCGATTTAGCTGAACGCGGTTATCGTCTGCCGGTTGAAAATGGTCTGCTCGTTTATCAAGCAATTCAAAACGGTTCACTCCAGCGCGCGGGCGTTCGCGGTATTACGCCGGAAGGCAACATCGGCGACATTATTTTGTCAGTCGAAAATCAAAAAATTAATGACCTCGACGCGCTTTACCGTCTGCTCGACAAAAAGCAAATCGGTGACACTGTTCAGGTCGAAGTTTACCGCGACGGAAAAAGTTTGACTGTTCCGGTCAAGCTGCTGCCGACGCCGCAAATCAATTCACCGATGCGCCGAACGCAGGAATAAAC
>SXVE01000487.1 GCA_005790265.1 Acidobacteriota bacterium
GTCGGATTTGACCAGGGCGGACTGCTTACCGAAGCGATTATGCGAACGCCGCACGCCGTTTTGGTTCTCGACGAAATCGAAAAAGCGCATCCGAATCTTTTCAATCTGCTTTTGCAGGTAATGGATTCGGCGACGCTGACCGACAATAACGGCAAAAAAGCCGATTTTCGCAACGTGATTTTAATTATGACGACGAACGCGGGAGCGCGCGAATTGTCTTCGGGCGGCGTCGGTTTTCGCAATAGTTCGGAGACGAAAGGCAATGCGAAAGGCGCGATTGAACGACTTTTCACGCCGGAATTTTTGAACCGTCTTGACGCGCGCGTCGCTTTCAAACCGCTTGATTTAGACGTTATCGAAAATATCGTTGATAAGTTTATCAACGAATTAAACGGACAGCTCGCGGAAAAACGCGTGCTCGTCAAACTCGAAGATTCGGCGCGCGAATGGCTGGCGAAAAACGGTTTCGACGCGCGTTACGGCGCGCGTCCGATGGCGCGCCTGATTCACGAAAAAATCAAACAGCCGCTCGCGCACGAAATCCTTTTCGGCGAACTGACCGACGGCGGAAGCGCGACAGTCGAGGAAAAAGACGGCGATCTCGTTTTGCAGTTTTAAGGTTGAATAAAATAAAAATCATCAAATAAAAAAGAGCGAGTTGAATTTTCAACTCGCTCTTTTTTATTTGATGTCGCGCCTGCCAATCGGCAAAAATAAACAAACTGCAAACATCGGTGTTGCATTTAGATTAACTGTGTGTTAAAAAGTTAACGATAACACATCCGCACCGAATTCATATTTTGAAGAAAAAAATTGGAAAAAAACGGCAGATCACGCTGAGCGATATTGCGGCGACGGTCGGCGTTGCGCCGATGACCGTTTCGCGCGTGCTCAATCAAAACGGTTATGTGAGCGATGAAACGCGCGACAAAGTTTTGAGCGTTGCCAAAGAAATGAATTACCGGCGCAACGGTTTAGCGCGCAATTTGAAACGGCAGCGGACGGAAACCATCGGTTTGGTTTTAGGCGATATTTCCAATCCGTACTCGACCGAATTGGCGCGCGCGGTGCGGCAGGCGGCGACGGCGAACGACTATAACCTGTTTATTTGCATTAGCGAACACAGCGCCGAAGAAGATATTGCGGCTTTTGAATCTTTAACCAGTCACAGCGTTGACGGCTTGATCGTCGCGACCAGAGCGAACGATGCGGGCGATGAATATTTGAAAAGCATCGTTGAAAACAACGTGCCGGTCGTCGTCATCGGACGCGATTTTTATCACGAAAATATTGATTATATTTCCGCCGACAATCTGGCGGGCGGTTTTGAGGCGACGCAGCATTTGGTTGATTTGGGGCATCGGCGCATCGGTTTTATCGGTGCCGCTTTCGATCAGGAAACCAAGTTGAAACGACTGCAGGGATACTTTAACGCGCTTGAAAAACACGGAATTGAGATTGATGAGCGGCTCGTGACCGGACGACGCGAAGTGCGCAGCGGCGTTCCCGGATATTCGACCGAAGAAATCGGATACGAAGGAATGAAGCGGCTTTTGAGTTTGCCGAAACGCCCGACTGCCGTTTTCGCCCGCAACGATTTTACGGCAATCGGCGCGATGACGGCGATCAAAGAGGCAAGTTTGCGGATTCCGCAAGATGTTGCGATTATTGGGTTTGACGATATTCCTTTAGCGTCGCATATGTCGCCGTCGCTTTCCACCGTGCGCCAACCGATGCGGCTTCAGGGACAAATCGCCGCCGAATTGCTGCTCAAGCGAATCGAAAGCGAGAGCTTTCCGGAACGCGAAGAAAGAATTTTAAACTGCGAATTAATCATTCGCGAATCAACCGTTTCGCGCAAAAGCTAAAAGAATTTAGATTGTTTTACGCGCTAGTCAAAAATTGGAAAACTGTTTTATGCAAGTCAGTGTTATCGTTAACATAAAAAAATCACAAAAGCGGTTCGGCGTTGTTTTAATGACGTTTTTGCTGCTTAATTTGTTCGCCTTCCCGATTAAAGCGCAGCGGCAAACTTTGAATGGTGAAAAAAACGAAATTGTTATTAAACCGTTCGCCGAGCTGCTGGCGCGTCCGGTCAGCATTCGCCCGGAACTCGTCAATGTTCATCCGCGCTTATTTTTTGCGGCGCAGGATTTGCCGAAAATGCGCGAACGGTCGAAAAATGCGGACAAGGAATTGTGGCAGGCGGTTTTAAAAGATTTGCAGACTTTGAAGCGCGATGCGCCCGATCCGAAAGACGAGGATTTGTATAAAAGCGGACTCGACACGCGGAAAAAAGGCGCGATTTCGCAGTACGAAACGGCGTTTCAGATTGCGCAGACGAGTTACGCGTTTGCGATTGAGCAGGATGAAAAGTATCTCGACGCGGCGAAAAAATGGACGCTCGCGGCGTGCGCGATGCCGATTTGGGGTTACACGTATAACAAGCCGAACGTAGATTTGCCGCCTGCGCATCTGCTTTATGCGGTCGCTTTCGCTTACGACGTTTTGTTCGACAAATGGACAAAAGATGAAAGGGAAATTATTAAAAATAAACTCGTCAAACAAGGCGGTTTGATGTATGAATATTTCAAATACAAAGACAAAAAACGCTACACATACAGCCAGAATCACACCTGGATTCCGATGACCGGACTGGCGATTGCGGCATACGTTTTGATGGACGAAGCGCCGGAAACGCAGAAATGGGCGCAGCTTTCACGCGCCGTTTTCGACCGCACGATGCTGACCTTCGGAAGGGACGGCTATTTTTACGAAAGTTTTCATTATTTCGGTTTCGCGTTTCGCTGGATGATTCGCTATTTCGATGTTCACAAACAAGTTACGGGCGAAAATCTCTACGCGCCGATGAAGTCGAAGTTTGAACGAATGAAATATTTCGCGATGCATTCGATTTTGCCCGACCGCGAAAACGTCTTTGATTTCGCCGATGTCGGCGACGGCGCGCTCAATCGCAACGGCACGAGCAAGCGCGAAAAACTTTACGGCGAATACGATATTTTGTATCGCTTTGCGAGCGTTTATCAGGACGCGCGGGCGCAGACGGTCGCGGATTTTATCAAAAACGAGACGAATTTCGGAACGCGCGAACCGATGTGGGCGTTTATCAATCACGACGCGAATTTGAAAGCCGCGCCGCTTTCCGACATTCCGACTTACGTTTATTTTGACGACAACGACACGGTTTTCTGGCGTTCGGATTGGTCGAAAAACGCGACGGCGACGGCGTTTCGCAGTGCGCCGCCCGAAGGTCATCACGCGGCGAAGTTAGCGGCGAAAATCTCCGACTGGCGCGAAAACACCGGACACGCGCACCCGGACGCTAACTCGTTTATTATCTTCGCGAAAGGCAAATATCTGACCGGCGATACGGGCTATTTGGGGATTAAGAACACCGACGATCACAATACGATTTTGGTTAACAATCGCGGGCAGGCGAAAGACGGCGTTTACGAGATGTTCAAGGAAGTTGCCAATGAAAAGCTCGATAAAATCCGCATCAATGAGACATTCGGCACGAAAGATTATTTCTACGCGCGCGGCGAAGCGGCGAGCGGTTATTACGAAGATTTAGGATTGAAAAAGTTCGACCGCCATTTTCTCTACGTCGCGCCCGATTATTTCGTCGTTTGGGACGAACTCGAAACCGACAAACCGAGCGAGTTTTCGTTTCTCTTGAACGCCGACCGCGAAATCAAAATCAACGGTAACTACACCGATTTAGTCAATGAAACGGCGGCTTTGCGGGTCATCAACGTTTTAGGAAATCAAACCGAATCGAAAGTCGTGCCGCAGATGATTCAAGCTAGAGGTTTGCCGGGAAGCGTCTCAAAAGGCGACACCGAACAGCGCGGCGTGCAGCTGCAAACCGTTTCGAGCGAAAAACAAACGAAATTCGAGTTTCTGCATGTTTTGCAGCCGATCAAAACAGATGATAAAACGCCCGCGCCGACAGTTGAAAAAACGGCGAACGGTTTGAAAATCGTCTGGGCGAACGGCGACGAAGATTCGATAAATTTGCGCGGTAAAGATCGTTCGATTGAGCGCAGAAGAAGCGGGAAGTTATTGCCGAAACTGATTTTCCAAAAGTAGAAATAAGTAAAAATTAACCGAATGAAAAATATCGAAACACCAAATTACACGAACGAAACGGGCGGTTTCAAACTCGGCGGTTTGCGCTGGCTGATGATCGCGCTGATATTTTTCGTCACTTTGATTAATTACATCGACCGGCAGACGGTTTCGGTTCTCGCGTCGGTGATTACGAAAGATTTGGGTTTGTCGAACGTCGAATTCGGGACGATTACGATTTGGTTTCTCGTCGCTTACACGTTAAGCCAAGCGGTTTCGGGAAAAATTTATGATCGTTTGGGAATCAAATTCGGCTTCGTTTTTTCGGTGGTTGTCTGGTCAATCGGCGCGGTTCTGCACGCATTTGCGACGGGAATCGGAAGTTTGAGCGTGTTTCGATTCATTCTGGGATTCGGTGAAGCGGGGAATTTTCCCGGCGCGGCGAAAGTTTCCGCCGAATGGTTTCCGCAAAAGGAACGCGCGCTCGCGCAGGGGATTTTTAATTCGGGCGTCGCGCTCGGTTCAATCGTCGCGCCGCCTTTAATCATTTGGCTGCAACTGCAATACGGCTGGAAAACGACGTTTATTTTTACCGGAATTTTGGGTTTTATCTGGCTGATTTTCTGGTTCGCCTTTTACGATTCGCGGCACACGCATAAATGGCTGACGGCGGACGAGAGAAATTTGATCGAAGACGGCGAAGAGCAATCGCCAATCGGTGAAAAATCGCCGACTTATTTGAATTTGCTGCGTTACAAGGAAACGTGGGCGATTGTGTTAGCGCGCTTTCTGGTTGATCCGGTGTGGTGGCTTTACATTACTTGGCTGCCGAAATATTTGGGCGACGTGCGCGGCTTTGATTTGAAACAGATTGGACTATTCGCGTGGTTTCCGTTCGTCGCCGCCGGTTTCGGCAGTTTATTCGGCGGTTGGCTCGCTAAATTTTTGATCGGTCGCGGCTGGTCGGTCAACAAAGCGCGGAAAACGATTATCGGGGCGTCGTGTCTGCTGATGCCCGCCGGAATCGTCGCCGCTTACACGTCGGACGCGATGTTTGCGCTGGCGATGATTTCCGTCGTTTTGTTCGGTTTTCAGGTTTGGATCAACAATGTCCAAACGCTGCCGTCCGACTTTTTCCCGAAATCGGCGGTCGGTTCAATCGCCGGTTTGGGCGGAATGGGCGCGGGCATCGGTTCGATCATTTTTACATACACGACCGGCTGGGTCGTGGACAATTTTTCATACACGCCGATTCTGGTCGCGGCGGGAATTCTCGCGCCCGTCGGCACGATTGTCTTGTTCGCATTGGCGGGCAATATTCGCCGAGTTTCATACGTTAAACAGCAATAAAATAAATACTTAACAAATAATTTCAGGAGTAAATAATATGCAGAATTTTTTTGATTTTACAGGCAAAGTCGTCCTCGTTACCGGAGCATCTTCGGGCATCGGACGCGCGACGGCGGAATTTTTCGGCGAGTGCGGCGCGAGCGTGGCGGTCAGCTATTTGAAAAATAAAGAAGGCGCGGACGCGGCAGTCGCGGCGATTTCCGGCGGGCAAGCCGTCGGCGCGGCGAGCGGTGCGGAAACTTCGAGCGTCAGCGGCGGGCGAAAAGCCGTCGCGGTGCAGGCGGACGTGACGAAAAATGCGGAGATCACGCGAATGATTCGCGAAGTCGAAGAAAATCTGGGCGCGATTGATATTTTGGTCAACAACGCCGGTTCGCTCGTCGAGCGTTTGAAAACCGCCGAACTGACCGAAGAGCGTTGGGACGAAGTGTTCGCCCTCAACGTCAAATCGGCGTTTTTCGCCGCGCAAGCCGTCAGTCCGAAAATGCTCGAAAAAGGCGCGGGCGTGATTATCAACGTCACTTCGATTGCGGGCAGAAACGGCGGCGCGCCCGGCTCGATTCATTATTCGGCGGCAAAAGGCGCAATGACGACGATGAACAAAGGTCTAGCCAAAGAATTCGCCAATCAGGGAATTCGCGTCAACGGCGTTTCTCCCGGCGTGATTGACACGCCGTTTCACGAAACTTTTTCGACACCGGCGGCGATGAAAAATTTCGCCGATAACGTTATCCCGATGGGCAGAGTCGGCACATCGCGCGAAGTCGCGCAGACCATCGCGTTTTTAGCGTCGGACGCGGCGAGTTATCTGTGCGGCGAAACGATTGAAGTCAACGGCGGAATGCTGATGGATTAATTTACAAGGAAGAAAAAATATGAAGAGAGCATCACAAATTTTCGCGTTCTTTCTGCTGATCGTTGTCTTTACAATCGGCGCGGGCAACATTTCGGCGCAGAGTTTTCGGGCGACGATCCAAGGGAAAGTAACGGACGCGGCGGGCGCGACGGTTCCGGGCGCAGTCGTGACGGCGACGCAGCAGGGAACGAACGCGACGCAGACGGTAACGACGAGCGACGACGGCGAATACGTTTTCGCGCAGCTTCAGCCGGGAACTTACGCCTTAAAAATCGAAGCGCCGAATTTCAAAACGGCAATCAATTCCGAAGTGACGGTGGAAACCGATCAGAATCTGCGTTTCGACATCAGTCTCGAAGCCGGAAATGTCAGCGAAGTCGTCACGGTCGAAGACACGCCTTCGATTATCAACACCGAAACGCAGGAAAAAGCCGAAGTCATCACGCAGCGCCAGGTGCAGGATTTGCCGCTCAACGGGCGCAATTTTACCGATCTCGCGCTGCTCGTTCCCGGCGTTTATCCGCGACCGAACGAAGACGATCAAGGACAAGGTGTGGCGGCTTCCGGTTCGCGCACCGATTCGACGAATTTTATTCTCGATGGCACGACAAACCGCTCCGACAGAAACGGCGCGGTCGGCGTTAACACCGGACTCGATTCGATTCGCGAATTCAAAGTTTCGACTTCTAATTATGCCGCCGAATACGGCAAAGTCGGCGGCGCGCAAATCAACGTCGTTTCCAAATCCGGCACGAATCGTTTTTCGGGAACGCTTTTTGAATACGTTCGCAACGACGCGTTCGACGCGATTGACGTTTTCTCGTCGCCCGAAGAAGGCAAAACTCTGCGCCGCCACCAATTCGGCGGAACGGTCGGCGGACCGCTGCCGTTTTTCAATTTCGGCGAAGGCGGTCCGGTTTTTGAAAGCGGCAAAGATAAAACTTTTTTCTTTGTTTCCTACGAGCGAACTTTGCAAACGCGTTCGCAGTCGGCGCAGTCAACCGCGCCGAACGCCGACTGGCTGCGCGGAGATTTCCGCAACCTGCGCGGCAACGGCACGAACACCGCCGCCTGCGTTCCCGGTTCGGCAGTCAATACGACGGCAACGAATCCTTGCAACGACGACACCAACCGCGTAACTTGTTTGTCGAGAAACCCGACGACCGGAGCGGTCACGAAAGTCGAATGTCCGGTATTAAACGTTATTCCTTTGACTGTAAATCCGTTGTTTCCGAATATTCTTCCGGCAAATCCGCTTTCTTTGGAAATTTTGAAGCGCTTGCCGGCGGCAAACGTGCCTGGCTCTTTAACGCAGTATCGAACGACGCTGCCGAGCGAAAACAACAACAATCAATTTTCGACCAAAATAGACCGCACGATTAACGATCAAAACAGCTTTTTCGTTCGTTATTCGCAGGAAAGCGGCGATTCGATTGATCCGTTTCCTTCGGCGCGCAACTTTTATCCGGGTTTCGGTCGCACCGGAAATTCCAACAGTAAATCGTTCGCTTTCAGCGACACGCACATTTTCACGCCGCGTCTGGTCAATGAATTCCGGCTCGGTTATCTTTACCAGCACAATGAAACTTTGGGCGAAAACAGCGACGTTGATTACGTTTCGCTGTTCGGCATTCCCGGTTTGCCGACTTCTTCGAGTCCGAATCTGCAAGGCTATCCGGCGATTCGCATTGACGGATTTTCCGAATTCGGAGACCGTCCGAATGATCCGTTCGTTTACACGTTCAGGAATTTTCAGATTTACGATTCGGTCAACGCGATTTTCGGCAATCATAACGTAAAAGCGGGTGTTGATATTTTGCGTCCGAACTATGTCGAAGCCGACGTTCGCAATGTGCGCGGCGATTTCAGATTTCGCGGTCGGAATACGGCTCCGGGCGGCGGAACGGTCAGCGGATACGGTTCGTTTGCCGATTTTCTTTACGGATTACCCGATTCGACTCAGCGGCAGATCGGCGCGGAACCGGCGGACTTGCGCGGCTGGCAATATTCGTTTTTCCTTCAGGATAACTGGCGTGTTGCTTCGTGGCTGACGCTCAATCTCGGCGTTCGATACGATTTGGCGGCGCCGCTTACTGAGAAAAACAATCGTTTATCAAATTATTTGCCGGAATTGCGACAGAGCGTTTGCGCGGGCGGCGAAGTTCGCGAAAACGGTGTTTTGATTTGCCGTTCGGCGGATGAATTGGGATTGCCGGCTTCGTTAGTGCGTGCGGACAAAAATAATATCGCGCCTCGTTTCGGCTTCGCCATCCGTCCGTTTAACGATGACAAGACCGTAATTCGCGGCGGCGCGGGAATTTTTTACAGCGTCGAAACGATTAATCCGGCACGTCAGCAGCTGGCGTTGAATTATCCGTATATTTTCCGCGAAACGTATTCGCGACTGAGCACAAATTTGACGCTGCTTTCGTTTCAGAATCCGTTTCCGGCAACGCGCGGCGAACTTCAGGGCGTCGCCGAACCGCAGGGAATACCGACCGACAGTAAAGTTCCGGAAATTTATCAGTATAATTTAACGCTCGAACGCGAACTGGTGAAAGATTTGGCGCTTGAAATCGGCTACGTCGGCACGCAGGCGCATTTCTTAGGTCTGCGATATAACTTGAACGGTACTTATCCGGTTGGAGTCAATCAAACGACCGGCGTCATTATCACCGCAAGACCGAATCCGGCTTTCGGCGATATTCAATATCAAGTGCAGGAAGCCAATTCTTATTATCACGGTTTGCAGACTTCTTTGCGCCGCCGCGCCCGCAATGGTTTGACGATGCTCGTGTCATATACTTTCAGCAAAACGATGGATATGAATTCAAACACGAACAACTCGACGACCGGCGTTCAGCGCAATCCGCAAAACGTTCGTAATTTCAGAGCCGAATACGCGCTGTCGGATTTCCACCGCACGCATCAATTTTCCGCGAGTTTTAACTACGATTTGCCATTCGGTAAAGGCAGAACGTTTTTCAGCGATGCTAATGGATTGGCAAATGCATTTCTCGGCGGTTGGCAGTTAAACGGCATCGTCACGCATCTTTCGGGTCGTCCGTTTACGCCGCAATTTGCCGCGCCGGACGTTACCCAGCAGCGTCCCGATTTGATCGGCGATCCGTATTCAAATATCCCTGAAGGTTTTTTCTTCAATCCGTATGCCTTTGCCCGTCCGCAAGGACAAGAGGGCGACGCGTTCGGCAATGCGGGGCGCAATATTTTGATTGGACCGGCTTATAACCGCACGGATTTGTCGCTTTTCAAAAATTTTCGGGTTAATGAAACGACCCGTTTGCAGTTCCGTTGGGAAGTGTTCAACGTCTTTAATGAAGCCAATTACAGACTGCCGACGTTTTTACTGCCGAATAACATCAGTGCCTTTACGACCGGTATCGGTGCGACGGCAACAACGGCTCCGGCAATTACTCTGGACGAATTACGGCGCACGACTAACGTCGGAAGACCGACCGAACTCGCCACACCGATGCGCGAAATGCAGTTTGCCGTTCGTTTGATATTCTAGAGAAAATTTCCCCGTAATTTGCTGAACCGAAAATTCGGCAAATTACGGGGAAAATGAAATTATGTTCAGATATAAATTTTTTACGCTTTTTATCGCACTGTTTTTGACAGCGGCGGCGACCGCTCAGGAAACCGTCGGCACGTATCAGATTCGCGTCGCGCCCGACCGCGACGATTGGACTTACGAATTAAATCAGACGGCACAATTCGACGTTGCCGTGACTTTGAATAATCGGCAGATTTCCGGTTTGCCGCTCAAATATTCGTGCGGACTCGAAGCGCTGCCGCCGCGTCTCGAAAAAACGGCGACGACTGCGGCGCAGAGTGTGAAGATTGACGCGGGAACATTGAAAGAGCCGGGATTTTTGCGCTGCATCGTGACGCTGGAGAAAAACGGCGTCACGTATCGCGGTTTGGGAACGGCGGCGTTTCGACCGGATTTGATTAAACCGACCGTCGCCGAACCGACGGATTTCGATAAATTCTGGAACGACGGCAAAGACGCGCTCGGCAAACTGCCGGTTGACGCGAAAATGGAATTACAGCCGAATCTCAGCACGTCGAAAGTTGATGTTTATCACGTCAGTTTGCAGAACATCGGACTCGGAGTTACCAGAGTTTCGCGCATTTTCGGCATTTTGGCGATTCCGAAAACGACCGATCCGAATCGAAAATATCCCGCACTGCTGCGCGTTCCGGGCGCGGGCGTTCGTCCGTATACGGGACAAATCGCGCTCGCCGAACGCGGAATTATCACGCTGGAAATCGGCATTCACGGCATTCCGGTCAATCTGCCGCCGTCGGTTTACGAAGATTTGCGCGTCGGCGCGCTCAACCGTTACACGACTTACAATCTCGAAGACAAAAATGATTATTATTACCGCCGCGTTTATCTGGGCTGTCTGCGGGCGAACGATTTTCTGACCGGTTTGCCGCAGTATGACGGCACAAATCTCGCCGTGATCGGCGGCAGTCAGGGCGGCGCGCTGGCGATTGTCACCGCCGCGCTCGATCCGCGCGTCAAGGCTTTATCGGCTTCGTATCCGGCGCTGTCGGATATGACCGGCTACATTTATGGACGCGCCGGCGGCTGGTTTCATCATTTCAAAGACGAGAAAAACCGCACGAAAGAGAAAATCGCGACTTTGAGTTATTACGACGCGGTAAATTTCGCGAAAAGAATCAAAGTTCCGGGAATTTACAGCTGGGGCTACAACGATGAAACCGTGCCGCCGACATCTTCCTACGCGGCTTACAACGCGATTAACGCGCCGAAAACTCTTCTTCTCGGTTTGGAAATGGGACACGCCAATTCGACGGAACAAACCGAACGCATTAACGATTGGCTGGAAAAAAGTTTGAAAAAGTGAAAATTATGTCAAAAAAAATCATCTGCGGTTTGTTTTTAATGTTGTCAATATTCGGCGCGGCGCTGGCGCAAACGCCGACGGACGCGAAAAAACCGGACGCGAAAAAACCGGAAACGCCGAAACCCGCGCCCGACATCGCCGACGGAAAATACGGCGAATTCGCGGCGAACACGTTCGATTTGTGGAAGCCGAAATCGAAAAAAGCGACGCCGCTCGTCGTTTACATTCACGGCGGCGGATTGGCGTCGGGCGATAAAGCGAACATCTCGGCGAATCAGCTCGAAAAAATGCTCGAAGCCGGTCTCGCCGTGATGTCAATCAATTATCGTTTGACGGGCGAAGTCGTTTATCCGCAGCATTACATGGATTCGGCGCGGGCGATTCAGTATGCGCGATTTCATCACAAAGATTTTAATATTGATCCGAAACGAGTCGCCGCGACCGGCGGTTCGGCGGGCGGAATGACTTCTTTGTGGATCGGATTCCGCGACGAAATGGCTGACCCGAAAAATGCCGATCCGGTTTTGCGCGAGTCAACCAGACTGCGCGCGATGGCGATTTCGTCGGCGCAGACGACGCTCGTGCCGGAAACAGTCACGAAATACGTCGGCGTTCTCGCCACGCAGTACAACAGTTATTACAACGGCAAAATGTTCGGAATGAAAAAGGAAGAAGCGTCTTCGCCGAAAGCTCTCGAACTCTACAAAGCCATTTCGCCGCTCACTTATTTAACCAAAGACGATCCGCCGGTCTGGGCGTTTTACAGCGTTCCCGACAAGCCTCTGACCGCCGAATCAACGACGAGCGACGCGATTCATCATCCGGGTTTCGGCAAGGTTTTGAAGGAAGAAATGGACAAGCTGAAAATCGAGTGCAAACTGCGGCACAAAGACGACGGTCAAAACGTCAACGGCGATATGATCAATTTTCTGGCGAAATATTTGAAATAATTACAAAAGTTTTATGTTAAAAAAAGCACTTTTCTTCAATCTACTCGTTCTGCTCGCGTTTTCAATCGGAATTTTCGCGCAGGACAAACAGGAACTCGCGGCGGAACGAACGGCGAGCGCGCGTTTGAAAGGCGAACATCCGCTTTTTAATTTGATGAAAACAAAAAATTCCGCGCTCAAACCGGAATTGAAAGGCGTTCATCCGCGCGTTTATTTGTCGCAGAGCGAGATTGACGGCTTAAAGGAAAAAATGAAAACGCAGCCGGAACTCTGGAAAAATGCGATTGCCAGAGTGCGCGCGCTGACTGTCGAACCGCCCGCGCCGCCCGCCGAAGAACGGCGCGTGCAAAACGAGGTCGGGCTTGGAATCGCTGAAGCCGCGCTGATTTATAAAATCACTGGCGACAAAAAATATCTCGACGCCGCCAAAAAATATATGGACGCGGCGGTTTCGTACGACATTTGGGGTTATTCGTATAATAAACCGAATGTTGATCTCGCCGCCGGACATCTTTTATACGGAATGGGCTGGGCTTACGATTTGCTTTACAACGATTTAACCGTCGCCGAACGCACGAAATACCGCGAAAAACTGATTAAACAAGCGCGCCTTTTATACGATTACTTCAAACCGAAAAACGGCAAAACTTATTCTTATTCGCAAAATCACACGTTTATTCCGATTTCCGGTTTGGCGGTGACGGCTTACGCGCTGATGGACGAAACGGACGAAGCGAAAAATTGGGCGGCGGCTTCGCGCGCGATTTTCGACCGCGTGCTGGCGACTTATTCGGAAGACGGATATTTCTACGAAAGTATGGAATACTGGATTTTTTCGACGCCGTGGCTCGTGCATTATATGGACGCGCACCTCGCGGCGACCGGCGAAAATCTTTACGACACAACGCCCGGATTAAAACTCGCGCATAAATACGTCGCGCATATCACTTTGCCCGGCGCGGAATTTAATTTCGATTACGGCGACATTTACGCCGGAAACGTGACACGCGCGCGGCAGGGAAACGATTATCAGCGCGAACGAATCAACGGCAAATTCCGCACGAACTATAACATTCTCTATAATTTAGCGAATCGTTACCAAAGCGGCGAAGCGCAGGGCGTCGCCGATTGGCTCAAAAGCAAAGGTCAGGTCAACGCCGAAGAAATCTGGACTTTTATCTGGTTTAATCAAAATATCAAATCCGTCGCCATCGAAAATCAGGAAAAATGGCATTATTTCAAAGATCACGATGTCGTTTTCTGGCGCGATTCGTGGTCGGACGACGCGACGGCTTTTTCATTTAAAGCCGGTCCGCCCGAAGGACACGCGACGACCGAAAAAGTCAAACTTTTCCCCGATTGGCGTTTGTCGAGCGGACACGCGCATCCTGACGCCGGTTCGTTTATCATCTGGTCGAACGGCAAATATTTAACCGGCGATTCGGGCTACGCGGGCGTTCCTCTGACCGAACATCACAACACGCTGGTTTTTGACGGCAAAGGACAAAACAAAGAAGGCAAAGGACACGACGTTTTTGTTGACGTTTCGTATGACCGGCTCAATCAAATTCGGCTTTCAAACGTAAAAATGGACGCGAAAAAAGTTTCGATCACAGCGGATATTACCGCCGCTTACGAACCGGAAGTCGGCGTCAAAAAGTTCGTCAGACGCTTTGAATTTACCGCGCCCGATGTTTTCATCATTTCCGACGATGTTGAAACCGATGCGCCGAAAACGATCACGAGCTTTCTGCACGCGGACAATGCAATCGTCGAAAAATCGAAAAACGCATACGAATTCGAGCCGGGCGCAACGAGTCTTGCGGCGGAAATAATCGCGCCGAAAAACGCAGAAACGAAAATCGAAAAAAATATCCTGACCGCGCCGGGCAGACCGGGAAGCGTTGACAAAGGCGAACGCGAAGAACGCGGCGTGCGTTTGGCGATTTCGACGGCGGAAAAAGTCAGCAAAATGAAGTTGGAAACGAAACTGAAAATCAAGAGAAAATGAAAATAAAAACGCTGCCGGAAACGGTTAAAGCAACATAGAAAACAGAAAAAAGTCCGCAACAAATCAAAAAGTTGCGGACTTTTTCTATTTTCTGTTTCAAAAAAACGTTCCGCGATCAAATGTTTCGCATTAACGATATATTTGTCGTTGTGAAAATTGTCGGGCGAGCGAGGTTTTGTTTTTCTTAAGCGCGAAAA